>JBFLZW010000030.1 GCA_040755755.1 bacterium
ATTGTGATCAACTCAATGCTCATCCTAAACCAATACACTGGACTTATACGAAAGAAAAGTTCCTGCTCCAATTTGCTCCACCAGGCCCAAAACAACTGGCCGCGTAATTATGGCGACGTGTACTTAGCTGCTTCACGGGTATGAGATAGAGTTTCAGCATTATATACACCTACCTTAACCTTACCAAGCCACACGAGAAACGGGTTAATTTCTAACGAAATTGATTCAAGGTTTCTATACGCTGCACAGAGAGAGGTTGTAGCTGTTCCGGAAAAAGGATCGAGTACACAAGTATGGACAGGAGATTCCTTTAAGATTTCTTCGACAACTTTTATAGAATATGCAGGAGTCAATCGTAACCACCCATGTCTACCTACATTCTGATTAAACTTATAAGTATAATCTACACGCTGCTTGACAATAAGTTGCTGCATTTCTTTTACCGTTTATTTTATTGAGTTGAGAGAAGGTTCTGTAATACCTGATCAATCTCTGCTTTTAGGATATTTTGATTTCGTTCAAAGAACGATGCTAAATCATAGCCGATTATGTCACGCATAAATGAGTAAATTGATACCAATGGAGATGATGTTTCTGTTATACCTGTAAGCAGAATCCATTTTTCATTTTTGTACCTGATTAAAATATCCTTGTCAATTTGAGTAGAAAATACTGCCACACAAGGCAAATAACCTTGAGTATAAGCTGTCACGGCATTTCTAATATCAGCATTTTGTCTTTTTGAATCTTTGCTTTTGTACCCTTGTCGGACTTCAAAAACAACACCTTGTATAGATTTAATAACTTGAGGTGCAATATCCAGTGATTTTGCACAATCTTCAATCCATTGAATAACCTTTCCTTTCACTTGTCTATTCTTTAATGGCTTCAGAGGTATCCTGCTGTCAAGAGATAAGGTCTGAATTTTACCACTTAATTTGGGAACATCATATGACCATTTAACATCTTCATCTGAGAGATCAAGTGTATCTTTCAGAATTCTCTTAATCCTACAACGATGCCTTTGAGCCCCAATGGGTAAGCAACATAACCGTCGGGATATTTTTCTACGATAACTTTGTATTGTCTCATAATCTACCTCCTCTCCCTCAGAATAATGATACCATACCTGGATAACTCAGGACTATGCTATTAGGGTACTTACCCCAAAAGCCCCTCTCCCCAGAGGGGCGAGGGAGAAAAACGCTGCCTTGGGTTTAATGTCCATGAGCGAGATATTCACTATTGAGCAAAGGCCTGACCTTACCCCCCTTTATGGTAATGGCATCTTCCCCAAGGGAAAAGGAGTGAACAGTTATCCCTCACAGGAGAGGATGAACTGTTTCGACAGCATCAGGATTGGAGCCGCACCCACTTTTCGGATGGGCTCTTAGTGTCGGCAAACAGGTTACGTATGGTGTTTGGTGAGGGGGAAAGCCCTACTCTACATTTGCTCCCTTTACTCATGGAGCTCATCACGGGATTGGTAGTAAGGCCCGCCACCAAGTCGAATTCCTTTATCCATGCGCTCTAATTCCTGCTTCATAGCTATCATGAAGGATTGATCTATTCCACGGGCTTCAGGAAAAATGACTTCTACCTCGACTCCATCTTTTGCCTTAACGGGCCCAAGGAGCTCGATAGTGTTTCCTCGATATGTACCTTTCACTTTGGTCAAGGAATATCACCTTTTCTCAGATGTTCCCCGTTTCTCCTGTCTCGATGAGGATGGTGAAAACAACCATCACCCCCACCCAGACTCCCCCCTCAAGGGGGAGGAGTTTTTGCGGCATCCCCTCATCGCTCCTTAAACACGGCAATGGCCAGGTCCGGGCAAACTTCAGCGCACAGGGCGCAGCCGGTGCATCGCTCAGGATGCTGAGCTTGGGCAAAGTAATATCCCTGCTGATTCAGGGCATCTCCAATGGTGATGGCCTTTTGCGGGCATTGGGACACACACAGTTCACATCCCTTGCATCTTTGCGGGTCAATTTCAATTCGTCCTGGAATTTTCCCCACCCTTTCATTATTTCTCGCCATCACCTTACCCAATCACCTTACCAAGTCACCTTATCCAACCACGTTACCACTCCATCACCGTCACATTACCAACCCCGGCATATTGCCCTCATCCCCACCGGGCGCATTGCTCTCATCTCCCTGCCTGTGCCCATGTCCACCCCCATGCTCACTCCCAGCCCCATATCTGTCCCCCTCCGCATATTGCCTTTTGGGTATCTGGAAGATGAAGCGGGAGCCTTGGTGCGGTTCGCTTTCGAGCCAGATCCTGCCACGGTGGATATCGATGAATTTTTTGGCGATACTGAGCCCCAGGCCGGTACCGCCAAGCTTTCGGGAAGCAGCCGAATCGAGCTGCCGGAACCTTTCAAAAATAACCTCCTGATCCTGCTGGCTGATGCCGATCCCCTGGTCTGATACGCAAACCTGAACACAATCATCCTGTGCTTCGAGCAGGATCAGAATCTGTGAATCCGGCTTCTCGGTAAATTTCACGGCATTGCTCACCAGATTCAGGATAACCTGTTTGATTTTCTGTCGGTCTGCCTCAATGACTTCATGGAAGTCAGAAGGAGCGAACGACAATTGAAGGTGTTTCTCCCTGGCCATGGGCAGGGAAATGAGCAAAACCTCCTCGACAACTTCTTTCAGGTCGAATTTCTCCAGTTCGATACCGACCTTACCAGCCTCGATTTTGGAAAATTCCAGAAGTTTATTGATCAGATCGAGGAGAATGTACCCGTTGCGGCTGATTCTGGTCAAACCATCGGTGGTTTCCGGCAACCGCTCTTCAGGACTCATATTCAGGAGGTAGGTGCTATATCCGATGATCGATGTCAGGGGGGTTTTTAATTCATGGCTGACCATAGCCAGAAACTCCGATTTGAGCTGATCAAGCTCGGTGAGCCGCTCGTTTTTCTCTCGCTCTCTGGCCAGCTCCAGAGCCCGTTTTTCCACCTTGCTCTCCAGTTCCCGGTTGAATTGCTCCAGTTGACGCGTGGCGGCCATAAGCTGCTGATTGTTTTCTTTCAGGACTTCCATCAGTCTGCGATTTTCCAGCGAAAGTCTCTGCTGCTCCAGAGCATTTCTGATAATCGCCCGGACTTCCCCTACCTGATAGGGTTTGGTGATATAGGCATAGGCTCCCTGGTTGAGGGCCTTGATTGCGGTTTCCAGGGAAGCATGGCCGGTCAGCATTATCGGGCATACTTCACGGTGGGCATTTTTAATGGCCTGCAAAACATCCAGGCCGCTCATATCGGGTAATTGAAGGTCGATAATGGCCACCTGGATAAGCTGGCGGGACATTTCCCGTAAGGCATCCTCTCCGGAGTGAACAACGAGCAGTTCGTATTCGTCATCAGCCAGGACATCTTTAAACGTTTCACAGAAGAGGACTTCATCATCAACGAGAAGTATCCTCATTGATCCGCAATCAGGCATGTGGAGCGTCCCTCTGAGAATCGGCTGCGGGAAGATCGATAATGAAGGCTGTAAATTCGTCGACGCGGCTTTCAACTTCGATGGTTCCCTGGTGATCCTGGATGATGCCGTAGCTGACGCTTAAACCCAGGCCGGTTCCCTGGCCGACGGGCTTGGTGGTAAAAAAGGGATCAAACAATTTATTGAAATGTTTTTCCGGGATTCCCATGCCATTGTCGAAGATCTTGATGCGGATATGCTGCGTTCCATTATGTTCAACCTTATTGACGCTGATCCGCAGGACCTTGGCATCACTGTCAGCAATGCCTGGGGATTTCTTGTTCAAGGCATATTGAGCATTATTGATAAGGTTCAGGAAAACCTGCTGGAGCCTTCCGCTGTTGGCGGCGATTTTCGGCAGGCCGGGCTCAAACTCCCTGATCACCTTGATGCCGTCGAGCTGGAGCTGATGTTCGGTAAGGGCCAGGGTCGCGCCGATGATCTCGGTGATATCCTCAAGGTGGTATTCCTGGCGGTTTTGCCGGGAAAAGGTGAGAATATCGCTGGCGATTTTTCCAATCCTGGTTCCTTCCTGCAATATCCTGTCGGCATAGTCGGCAATTTCGCTGTCCTGGTCCTTGATCTCGCTCTGGATAAGGCTGGCGAACAGGAGCATGCCATTTAAGGGATTTTTGATTTCGTGGGTGAAATTGGCCAGTAATTCTCCCATGGATGCCAGCTTCGAGGCCTGGATCAGCTGCTCCTGCAATTGCTTCTGCTCGGTAATGTCCCGGAAATTCTGGACCGCCCCGGTAATCCGTCCCTGTTTATCCCGCAGGAGCGCTGCGCTGACGCGAATCGGAATCGTGTGATGACTCCTGTTCTGAATGTAGACCTCCATATGGGAAACCGTCTCTTTAGTTTTCAGAGACTCCATCAACTGCCTGGTGTAGTCGGTGTTCTGGCTTTTAAATATCTCGGCATGATACTTGCCGATAACCTCATCAGCCCGGTAGCCGGTGATCTTTTCAGCCTGACGATTAAAGGAGGTAATACACCAGTGCTCATCAACCGTACAAAGGCCATCGGCCAGGCTCTCGATAATAGCCTCGGTACGTTCCTTCTGGTCAAACAGTTCCTGTGTCCGCTGCCGGATTTTCGACTCCAGGGCACGGTTCAGGTCATCCACCTTCATCTTGGCTTCTTTCAGGGCGGCATTGGAAACCTGAAGCTCGCGGAGCAGTTTTTTATTCTCCAGGACAAGGTGCTGTTCATCGGCAGCCCGCTTGACCGTATCTTTGAGCCCTTCCACCTGGAATGGCTTGACGATATAGGCATAGGCCCCCTGGTTCAGTGCCTTGATGGAGTTTTCAATAGTTGCGGCTGCCGTCAGCATGATCGAATAGAGATCAAGATTCATGCTGCGGATTGCCTTAAGAATTTCCAGCCCGCTGATATCCGGCAAATTGATATCGATAATTGCCACATTAAAAGAATTGTCGCGGATAGCATCAATGGCATCATTTCCATTGAGGGTAATGCTTACTCCATAACCATCGTCTTCCAGAATGTCCTTTATGGTGTAGCATACTCCGATCTCATCATCCACGATCAGAATGTTGGCTTTGGCAGACATAGTACTATCCTTTTTCTCAACCGAGTTATCAGCTTTTTACTGACCACTGTCCCCTGCTTTTACTGGCCACTGGCCACTGATCACTGACCACTGTCTTTACTGACCACTATCTTTACTCTTCTCCCTGATCTCTTCCACCAGTGAGATAATCTGCTCCGGAGGGAATGGTTTATTGACATACTGATAAATACCATAGCTCAAGGCCTCCTCAATGAGGGCCTCCGCAGAATAAGCGGTCATCAGGATAAACTCGGTTTTCCTGTCTATTTTTTTGTTTGTTTTTTGGATTTTCCTGATTGTTTCCACGCCGTTAATGCCCGGCATGATAATATCAATCAAAATAACATCAAAGAATTGCTGGTCAGTCTTTTCAATGGCACCATATCCGTCTCCAGCGGATTCAACCTCGTATCCGGCGTCCTGGAGGATATCGATCAATGTTTCTCTCATACCCGGTTGATCATCCACAACCAAGATTTTCAATGTATTGACCTCAGCAATTATTGATTATGGGCTTTGCCCTACGTCCTCCCTGATAGGGAATGATATAGTGAATGAGCTTCCCTGTCCAACCACACTCTTAACCGCAATGCTGGCCTGGTGGTTCTGGATAATCGATTTGGTAATGGTGAGTCCCAGGCCGATCCCGGTAGCCTTGGTGGTAAAGAAAGGATCGAACAGTTTTTCCAGATCAGCGGGAGAGATGCCATACCCCTGATCCGCGATTTCAACCTCGATCCTCCCCTGATTCTCCCGGGTGGCGATAAGTATTTCCCCACCTCCTTTTTGCATGGCCTGCTCAGCGTTAGTGATCAGATTGACCAGGACCTGATGCATTTGATGCTTATCGACCAGGATAAGGGGCAAACCGGGAGCAAGCTGTTGACGGGCAGAGATATTGGCCGGTAACTTAATCCGTGACAAAGATGTGTTGATCACCTGATTAATATCTTCGAGATGAAGCTCCGGCTTTCTGGTCCGGCAAAAACCCAGAAGGTCGCTGATGATTTTATTGGAGCTTTCAATTTCGTGTTCGATAATCTCGATATGTTTTTGTACTTTCGGGTCCTGGCAGTCAAGCTTGTTTTTCAGATAATAGGTCGAATTCTGGATCACCGCCAGAGGATTGCGCAGCTCATGGCTCACCGAAGATGCCAGACGCCCCAGGGCTGCCATTTTCTCGGAAAGAATCAGTTGCTCCTGAGTCTCTTTCAGTTCCCTGGTCATCCGCTTTTGCTCTGAAATGTCCCGGAATACCTCACATCCGCCCATAATTTCACCCCGTTCGTCCTTCAGAGAGGAGGCACTGGCCATAATCGGAATAGCCCTTTCGTCTTTTGTCTGAATCTGGACTTCGACGTTCAGGGTTGGCGTTCCGTTTCTGGCTGAAGCTTTGATAGCGCATCGACCTTCGCAGATATCACTTTTGAATATGTTATGGCATTTTTTACCAATAACTTCACTGCTGGTGTATCCTGTCAGGGACTCGCAGGCAGGACTGAAGTAAGTGATATTCATGCCCATGTCCACGGTAAAAACCGGATCAGCTATGGCATCGAGAATAGTTCTGCTGGTTTTGATCTGGTGCCGGAGAGAAAGAATCATCTGGTTAAAGGAATTGGCCAGGCTGCTGATTTCTCCTTTCCGTTCGATTTGCAGCAGCTCATTCAGGTTTCCGTCTGCAATCCGCTGTGCTGAATCATCCAGAAGCTTGAGAGGGCGTAAAATAGACAGAGAAATATAGGTGGCTACCGTCAGGCTGATGACTGTGGCCATGATAAAAATCGCTATCATCCACAAATTGGCAGAACGCCAGGCATATTCAGCCTCATTCCGCGAATTGGCCATGTGTTCATCATGCATCCTGACCAGTTCCTGGATATGGTTCCGGGTTGAAATAGCCAGATCATCCATTTCCTTCATCATAGCTCCGGCTACCTGCCGCTGGGTGATATCACTGGCCATGATTTTGCCTGAAAGAAACTGGATGTGGACAAAATCCTCACGGATGCGGTCGATTAAAGCTATCTCCTGAGGCCGGGATAGAGTGTAACAATGATTCAGAGCTTCGAGAACCTTTTTTTCCAGGGCCTTGGCTTTCTTATGCTCATTGATATTTCCCGTAATGAGAAAATCATTGGCAGGCATAATATAATCGGTTATGGCGGTCTGGATTTCATATATGGCTCTCTCGTGGGGAATTTCCTTGAGGATGTTTTCAAAGGCTGTGGTAACTTTAATATTCTGGCGGTAGGCAACAAGGTGGTTGACAACCATCAGAACGAGTAAGGTCAGAATGAGAGTAAACAGTCGAAGGGTAATCCCCACTCCCCTGGGACATGGTTTAAACCCCTGATCCTTTGAGAAATGGCCTTCTCCCCTTTTTCTGTGCATTGATTCCTCAAAAGTCGATAATAATTTTATTATTACGGTGCTTTATCGATGGTTCCAATATTATAACCCAATGGTACTATATATTATAACCCAATGGTACTATATTTAGCGATACAATTCAAGAGAGGGAAAAATTTCAGAAAGGAAAAAGATGCGGTCATGATCACCCGGTTTCAATCAACTCCCGCGCATGAGTGAAAGTAATATCCGAAGCAACTCCACCTCCCAGCATTCTGGCCAATTCCTCAATCCGCTGTCCGTTCTGAAGGTGCTCTACAGTTGTACTGGTACGGTGATCGGTCGTCACTTTCCTGACCACGTAGTGATGATCAGCCAGCGAGGCGATCTGGGGAGAATGGGTAATACAGAGTACCTGCTTTGCAGTTGACAGCTCCTTGAGCTTCCTGCCGACAATTCTGGAGATATCGCCGCCGATGCCGACATCCACTTCGTCGAACACCAGGACCGGCACCTCGTCTGCACTCTTCAGGCAGGCTTTGAGGGCCAGAAGAATCCGGGAAATCTCCCCTCCGGAGGCAATGCGGGCCAGAGATTTAAGCTCTTCCCCCTGGTTGGCGGAAAAAAGAAACTCGATCAGATCAATGCCTTTTGAGGTCAGCCGACAGGGGAACACAGGCAGTTGACGTGCGCCGGAAAGGGTGTCAGCTCCGGCGGCTTCCGCTTTTCCTCTCTGCTGACTCACCTGAAAACGGGCCTTGGGCAGGGAAAGATCAGCCAGTTCTTTGGTAATCCGCTGCTCAAGGCCGGAAGCTACCTTCTGCCTCTCGGCGGAGAGGTGTTCGGCCAGATCAAGAACCTGTCCTGCCAGCCGCTCGATCTGCTGGTGAACCCCTTCTATCTCATCTTCAGTCCGCTGCACCGACTGCCATTTTTCTTCCATTCCGGCTCTTGCATCCAGGATATCGGTGATCGTCTGTCCATATTTACGCTTCAGCCGCTGGATTTCCGCTGACCGTGTCTCCAGCTCATCCAGAAGATGCGGCTCAAACTCTATGCCCTGAAGGTAATCCGTACACCGGGATGATACCTCTTCCATCTGGTAGCAGACATTTTCCAGGGAATCGGCCAGGGGTGAGAAAAAATCATCTATTCTGGCCAACTGCCGCAAGGTGGCACAGATTTTGCCCATCCGCTCGTGCAGAGAACCTTCGCGTTCGTAAATTTCCTGGATAACCATCGTAAGGTCCTGAGACAGCCGCCCGGCATTCTGAAGCTGCCGCCTCCTCAGATCAAGCGTCTCCTCCTCCTCCCGGCTCAGGTTGGCCTGGTCGATTTCCTGCATCTGAAAATGCAGAAATTCAAGCTCCTGCTGATTGAGTTGCTTGCTCTTGATCAGAGCGAGCAACTGCCTGCCTTTTTCCTCATACTCCCTGTACAGGCCGGTAAACCGGTTTCGCAGCTCCTTCAGATTGCCGAAGGCATCCAGGATATCGATATGCCGATCGGGAGATAAGAGGAACTGGTGCTCATGCTGCCCGTGGATGTCCACCAGCCATCGTCCGATTTCCGCCAGGAGAGACAGGGGACAGGGCTGGTGGTTGATATAGCAGCGGTTGCTTTTCTCGGCCTGAAAGATTTTTCGCTTGATCCAGATTTCCCCCTCATCCAGAAGATCGATGCCCTTGTCCCTCAGATGCGCAAGAGCGGTGGAGCTTTCCGCTACCCTGAAAACACCCTCGACCGTAGCACTCTCTCTGCCGGACCGGATGTATTCCGTGTAGGCCCGCTCTCCCAGAAGAAGATTCAGCGCGGTGATCAGAATGGACTTTCCCGCTCCGGTCTCTCCTGAGAAAACGGAAAATCCTCCGCTCAACTCGATCAGCAGTTGATCGATAATGGCAAAGTTTTCTATCCGGAGTGTGACGATCATCGCTCCCCCCATTTCAGCTTCGTCCGAAGCACCTGATAATAGTCCTTGTTCGGGGCCTTGATCAAACGGATCTTACTGCTTCCCTTTTTGATGAGGATTTCCTCATCGCAGGAGATTTCCTTTCTGAATTCACCATCGACTGTCAGGAGAATAGTTTTTTTCGATTTTGAAGTCACCCCGATAACCTGGTTATCCGGCACAACAATGGGTCTATTGGTCAGGATATGAGGGCAGATGGGGGTTATCAGAATGGCATGCATCGAAGGGTGAAGAATCGGTCCTCCGGCAGACAGAGAATAGGCGGTCGAGCCGGTAGGGGTGCTGATGATCAGGCCGTCAGCCAGGAATTTGTTGATCCAGATTCCATCCACTCTGATGGACAGCTCAATGAGCTGGCTTTCATGGATTCCTTTCGAAAAAACAACGTCATTGAGGGCACAGGCCCTCTTTGCCTCCGGGGAATTGTCCAGAGAAAACGATGCCTCCAGCGTCATCCGCTCATCTACGGCATACGACCCCGCCCCGATGATGGCCGCAAGAGCAGGGATCAGCTCCGGAATGGTAATCTCGGTTAAAAAGCCGAGGCTTCCCAGATTGACTCCCAGGATAGGTATGCTTTTCCCTTCGATTACGTGTGCAGCCCGCAGCAGCGTTCCATCTCCTCCCAGGATGATTAAAAGGTCGATTGCAGCCGCAAGATCTGCCAGGGGCAGAACATGGGCCTTGTCAGGGAAGGATACCAATTCCGCTGCCGTGCATTCAAGGTAGGGCACAAGCTCTCTGGCCCTTATCCAGGCAAGTAATTCCGATAATACCTTGGGAGCCCGCTGCTGATCGGGCTTACAGAAAATTCCGATATTTTTTATCATGGTCGTGCTTGAGCCGTTAAAAAGATTTCTTCCCCATTTTAGCCTTTACAGCAAAAATGTCAAGGATATCAACCATCTTATGCCATTGACCGGCGCGATGACAGCAGTTTGTCTCTCACCAGGGTAAAAAAATCCAGGGCTGCTTTTTCCCGGTAATCCGGATAGGTCCAGTCGAAGAACTGCCAGCCCTTATTTCTTCGGTAGCCCAGCGTTACTTCTCCATAAATCCCGGAGCCAAGATAAATCCTGTGGCTGTAATCTTTGGTGGAAGCAAGAACGATCTTCGAGTCGCTCACGTAGCCGGGATCAATATTGATCCGCCGCGATAATCTGTCATCCCCCCGCTGTGCCCGCTCTTCTTCCAGGCGGTTTGACACAATCTTCCACCCCGGCAGATTTCCCGGATCGGACAACCTGGCAAAACTGACCCAAAGGCGAAGGATGTGCTCTCCCATTTCAGGCCGGTAATAGTCCGAATGCGAGAAGGGAATACTATCGCTGCACAGGTCAATCGGACCTAACAGCGACTCCAGGGCTGTTTTGGCCTCATCGAGCAGGGAGATATCCGCCAGCAGCAATCCGGCAAAAGGCTTTACTTTATCCGGTATCCTGATCTTACCCATGAGCTATGCGACCTATTCGCCTGGATATCGAGGGATGACTGTAGAATATAAACTCGACAACGGCGCTCGGTTCCTGATCGCAGAGATTCTGCCGGGCCAGTTTTTCCAGGGCCGAGATGAAACTGTCCCGTTTGCCGGTAACCGAGACTCCATAGTGGTCGGCCTGATATTCCAGGGAGCGGAGGTACATATTGACCAGGGGTAAAAATATCAGGGAAAACACGGTGGTAATGATAGTCAGGTAGGGCAGTCCGGCAATATCGTGGGGGCCTTGCAGGTGAAACCACACAACTCCCCTGTTCAGGCTGACGGCAACCAGGGAGAAAAGCAGGGTAATCAGCATGCTCTGAATCAGAATTCCCTTCCATAAATGGTTATAGACATGATGTCCCAGTTCATGGGCCATGATGCTTTCGATTTCGTCATGATTGTAGTTTTGCAGAAGGGTATCGGATAAGATGATCCGGCGGGTGCTGCCGATCCCTGCCAGGGCTGCATTGGCTGCCCTGGTTTTCCTGCTGAGATTCATCTCAAACACGCCATTGATGCGGGTGTGTGCCTGATCAGTCAGTTTGAGGATTCTGGCTTCAAGGTCCTTATCGTCAAGACGCTGAAACCGGAAGAAAATGGGCATCAGCACAACAGGGGCCAGCTTTGTCAGGACAATGAGGACACCGTTGATAATGACGGATGCGATCAGCCACCAGAAAGAGGGAAATCCGGCAATCAGGGCATAGATGATCTCTCCGAGCAGCAGACCAAAGCACAGGGACAGTGACAGCGATTTCAGCTCATCGATAATCCATGAGATGTGACTTTCCGATGATAAGCCATATGCATGTTCGAGGACATAGCCGGAATAATAACTCAGGGGCAGGATTATCGTCTCGATCAGCAGCAGAAAGACGAGGATATAGAAACCGTTTCCTATCCATGCAGAGGAGGAGAAACCAAATAAAAAATTTTTCAGGGATACCGACCAGCCTCGATACATGAACAAGACCAGAAAAATCATTAACCAGCCCGTTTCGGCAATTTCAACGAGGATTTTTTTCCGATTGTACTCTTTGGCTTTCCGCTCTTGAGTCAATCCTATTCACCAATCAATTGGACAATGATCTCGCGCGAACGGGGACGGTTATCAAAGTCGAGAAGAACGATCTGCTGCCAGGTGCCGAGAAAAATCCGTTTATTCTCAAAGGGCACGGTCAGAGAAGCACCCAGGAGGGCTGCACGGACATGGGCATATCCGTTTCCATCTCCCCAGCGGGCATCGTGATCGTAGTGCAGGGATACGGGCACAAGCCGTTCGATGGCCGCGGCCAGATCATTGATCGCCCCCGATTCATATTCAATCGTCGTAATGCCTGCGGTTGAGCCGGCTACAAAAACGGTGGCTATTCCGGAAGACAATCCGGAGTCGAGGATTTGTCTTTTAACCTGCTGGGTGATGTCTAAAATCTGAGTATTTCCCCTTGTTTCAAGGGCAAAACTTTTGGTGATAACAGGCATGCTCGCTTTCCCTCCGTATTTGGTATAACATGTTAAAAACATGTAAATATAACATCTTTTCCCGGTAAAGTCAATAATTTGGGTCGGGAAGAATACCTTCAGGAAAGCCGGGTGGAGCCAGGGGAATATCCTGATTCCATGCTGGAATTGATACCGATAAATAGTACAGGCGGGGAGTTTTTTGAAAATTTTTCCTTGATTAAAAATACGGAAGGTAATAAAATGAATTATTATCTATGACTCTGCATGCAAGATTACGTGCCGGTCTATTATACATTCTCTTATAGGTTATTGATTATCGCTGCATCCTTAGGGGGTTTTATGAAAAGGCTTAAATTGGCTTCAATATTTCTGGTTTTGATATTCGTTGCTTCCTGCTCATTAGGGAAAAAATATCTGTCCCCCAAGGGACCGGATTCCACTGCACCGGAACAAAACATCAGGCAGAATGAAAGTCCGCAGAAGTCCTGGGAAAGCGATTCGGAATCATATCTTCGGGCTGGAATCCAAAAGCTGCAAAATCAAGCGTATGAGGCTGCCATCCAGGAATTCAAAAAAGCCCTGATCCTGGACCCTCATCGGGCCGACGCTTACTATTATCTCGCCCTGGCAGAGCATAAAAGCGGGCATCTCGATGATGCGGTCGAGGGGTATCGGGCAGCTCTGAAAGCCAATCCTGAGCTTTACGAGGCGATTTTTAACCTGGCAGTCATCTATAGCCTGCAAAGAAAGCATGATCTTGCTCTGGAGCAGTATTATCAAGGACTGAACATTTTCCCCGATGATCCCGAGCTTCACTATAATATGGGCCTCTGCCTCGATCAAATGGGCAAAACGGACAAGGCTGCCCTTGAATACCAGAAAGCCTGTCAGCTCGGTCCGCGGATGACAGATGCGTATCTGCAATTAGCCGGACTGTATGAGCGGCAGGGAAAGGTGCCCGAAGCTATCGCTGAATATCAGAAGGCTCTCAAGATATCTCCCGGCAATGAGGTGGCCCAGAAGAATCTTGCCGTACTTTCTTCCCGGGAGAGTGAAGGCGAAAAAACCGCACAGGCACAACCTGCTGCCGGTGAGCCGGAGGACAGCCAGCCCCAGGAAGGCAGCATGTTCAGCAAGTTAATGTTCTATCCCCAAAAGCTGTACCGGTCCATCAGGGGTGACGGCAGGGGGAAGGATGATAAAGGCGCTGATGAAGAAAGACTGAATATGCCGCAGGAGGCAGGGCATCCCGGCATCAAGAAAAGCTTCAATCTGGGCATTAATAATAAGCTGGTTACCCAAAAGAAAGTTGTCTTTACCAATAATGTCGGCGATAACACCATGAAATCCAAAAGGACCATCGCTCAGCTCGGATATACGCCCGGTTTGTTGAAAAATACCTGTCTCTACCTTAATCTCGGATCGATCAGTATGGGCTTCGATCAAGCTCTCGACCTGAATCCGCAGGTTAAGTTCGAAAAGGCCGTGGCCTTCGCATATGGTGCCGGAATCTCTTCCCATGTTTACAACGTCCCCGAATCCCCCCTGGGAATCAAAGTCAATCTGGACCTCTTGCACTACTCTCCCAAGGGAAATGATAATGAGGCGGATACCAGCCTTTCCGCTGCGGCTGAAGTAACCGAGTATCAACTGGCTGCCGATACTGTCTATCAGGGGTTTCGGAAATTCTCTCCGTACCTGGGTCTTTTATATGCCAAGTCATCGGGAAGTCTTGATTTTTCCGATTCCACCGGAGACATCAGTTTTGATGAAAAAGATCAATTCGGATTCAGGATCGGGACTGGTTACGATTGGCGGGAAAATATCAAATTAACCGCCGAGTGCCGGCTCCTTGATGAAAGCGCTTTGTCGTTGTTGATTAATTATGCCTTTTGAAGTGACTGGATATAAACTTGCCCCACGATTGAACCTTGGCGGTACCAGGGATTTTTAGATTTAAATCTGGTAGCACCACAGGCATTTTTACATACCGGCTAATTATCATACACTGCGGCGGCAGCCGCTTTGCGTTCTGGGGGTCCGGTAGTGAAGCGAATTTAACTGCTTTTACTCTAAAAAATATTCCTGGTTTGCAGAAATCATGAGAGTCTACTCAAGAGCCAATTCATTTATCTCTTCCAGAAGATAATGTACTGCAAGAGACCGATCAAAAAGAATTGGAGAAAGTAATGCAGTGAGGCATCATTTTTGCTTTCAATAGACTATACTCATAGTAAGTACGAGACACTGGATACCCACAAACGGTTAGGAGCGGGCGAAAAAGAGGAGCAGTGCGAATGAAATATCATATTCCGGTTGACCAATTCTGTTGTGGAAAGGAAGGCTCATGCAGGGAATGCATTCACCTTTTTTGCTCAAGATTTCTCCTGACAAGTATATTTTTTTATCACTCCTGCTCCTGGGTCTTATCTTCCCTTATCCGGTCCGGGCAGCGATCTATCCGTATCCGGTTTCAGGTGCTCTCTACCCTCCCGGCGCATTTTTTTCTGTTCCCTCCGCCTATGTTCCCCGGTACCGGACTGGTGAAGTCCTGGTCAGATTCAAAGCAGGGGTCTCGCCTGCTCTCATGGGCAGTCTGAGCCGGAAATATGCCCTGAGGCAGGTTTCCAGCAGCCCATACAGCGGATTCCACCGGGTTGCGACGGCTGCTGTTGCCGGTGATCTGGTTCAGGCCCTGCGGAGAGAGCCTGGGGTTGCCCTGGCTGAAGCAAATTTTATCCGCCACGTGGAGGAGTTTGTTCCCAACGATCCGGTCTATAACCTGCAGTGGCATCTGCATGTCAATGGATTGCCGCTGGCGTGGGAGCTGTCTGCCGGGCAAAATGTCGTGGTGGCGGTACTCGATACCGGCATCGCTTACGAGAATTATCTGAAATTCGCTCAGGCTCCTGACCTGGCCAACACGAGCTTTCTCCCCGGCTGGGATTTTGTCAATAACGATGCCAATCCGGATGACGACAACCGGCACGGCACCCATATTGCCGGAATCATTGCCCAATCCACCAATAACCTCACCGGCGGGGCCGGGGTCGCTTTCCAGTGCAGCCTGATTCCGGTCAAGGTGCTGGATGCCAGCGGTGCAGGTGATGTAGCCACTATTGTTGACGGTGTTTACTATGCGGTCAATAATGGCGCACAGATCATCAATATGAGTTATGGATCGATTGCCGACCCTTCAGCCGCCGAAGAGGAGGCCATCAATTATGCCGTGAGTCAGGGGGTACTGGTAGTCTGCTCGGCAGGCAATGAGGCATCGAGCCAGCCTCATTACCCTTCCTCCTATCCTGACTCACTGTCGATAACCGCCACCCGGTTTGATAACAGCTTTGCCTCCTCGTATTCGAACTATGGACCTGACGTTGACCTGGCCGCTCCGGGCGGGGACCTTTCCCTGGATCAGGATGGGGACGGAAATCCGGACGGGATATACCAGCAGACCCATGATGGAAGAAACTTCCGGCGGTTCGACTTTTATTATGCCGAAGGGACCTCAAGCGCCTGCGCTTATGCGTCAGGAGTGGCAGCCCTGGTCCTGGCCAGAGGCGGCGGTTTGCTCTCGGCAGCTCAGGTCAGAGAGATTCTGGAAAGTACAGCTATCGACCTGGACACGCCGGGCTGGGACCAATATTATGGATGGGGCGTGCTTAACCCGCATGCCGCCTTACTGGCTGTGGATGCAGCCATCATCGCACCTGTGGCGGCAGCCCAGGGGCGGCTGTGGCCTTTTCTGGTTACTACCCCGGTTGATAATCTCATCCGAGCATACAATCCTCTCTCATCCCTGATTGGAAGCAGCACGGTCAGAGAATCGAGGGCTTCAGCAGGATATTTGCCCGCCGACCGCAGCATCTCTCCGGGCGGGTATTTCCCTCTGACCCAGGCAGCCGGTTTTCCTGCCTCCTGGCCAGGGATCCCGACATCCTTTGCCGGTGGCAGCCGAGTGACAGATACAATCTCCGGCCTGGGCTATTCACCCCTTATCGCCTCTTATTACGGTCTCCTTTGGCCGGTTGCAGTGAATATCTCTCCGGGAAAGGTTTTATTTGCACCATGATGGAATTTTCATAGTAAATCATAAAAATTTCCTAAGCCTGACGAGAATACTATCCGAAGAGAAAAGAAAGGCTCGAAGAAGAGAAGAAAATAGCTCGAAAATAAATTGGCGGTCTAAAAGCCCTTCCATCGTCCCCTGGTGGAGAGATGGGACGGGAGGTGATGGGGATTATACTTAAGACAGGATTCATGAGCCAAGTATAGCTCTTGGTAATTAACCAGGGAAAGGGGAATGATGCTATGGAAATACAACTGAGTGATGAAAATTTCCAAAAAGAGGTTCTGGAGTCGGAGCTGCCGGTCCTGGTAGATTTTTGGGCTGAGTGGTGTATGCCGTGTCGTGCCATTGCCTCTACGGTATCTCAAATCGCTGATGAGTATGCAGGAAAGTTGAAAGTGGGTAAGCTCAACATTGATGTCAATCCCAAAACGGCATCCACCTATCAGATAATGAGTATTCCAACGTTGGTGGTCTTTCAAAGCGGGGAAAAAAAAGAGCAGATTGTCGGCAATGTCCCCAAGAATTTCATTGAAGACAAGATCAAGCCATTTTTAGTATCCCGGAAATAACCCGGCATGGACCTGTAAAGCGAAGACCAATCGAATCCTTCGCTTTACAGGTTTTTCCGTCTCTCCATCCTCCCGCCTCTGAACCTGCGTAGTTACGAAAATATTTCCGTAAGGTTTTATAACTCACAGCGCCTTTTATCGATAAGGATAAAATTTCGGTAACAGAATGCGGGTAGATGCGATCCTGGTTTCCTTTTCTGGCTTTCCACTGCGTAATGCGTATGCGAGTGCTGTAATCCCACTTTGTCGTTGACCCATCTTACAGTTTCTGGTTGAAGGAAAAGACCCCATAAGCGGTATATTGATCATAACTGCTTTATCCGCAGGATCAATATTACCCCAGCCTGAAAAGCCTGAAGGAGGTGATAACGAGAGCTTAATTGGAGAGAATGATACCGCGGGAAAGTTGTGAGGTTCAAGATGTTATTATATTTTTCAAAATGAAGGGAGTAATTCGGGTATGAGGTTTTTGAGAGAGAAAGCTGGTTGCGTAGTATTTCTGGTATTGGTTCTATCGGTAGCTTTATATGGCTCAAGTGCACAGGCTTACTATGGCGGTCTGTATGGTTACGGTATTGGCAGTATTACCGGCAGTGGCTCCAGTCTGGGAAGTGTATACTACAGCGGTCTGGGAAGCGCATATGGCGGACTGTATGGCGGCCTCTACGGCGGGCTCGGCCTCTATGGCGGGCTGTATGGTCTGTATGGCAGCAGCTTGTATGGCGGACTGTATGGCGGCCTCTACGGCGGGCTCGGCCTCTATGGCGGGCTCTACGGCCTCTATGGCGGACTGTATGGTCTGTATGGCAGCAGCTTGTATGGCGGGCTGTACGGCGGCCTCTATGGTGGTCTGTATGGTGGTCTGTATGGGGGGCTACTGGGTAGATATAGTTTGAGTGAAAGTGTTGATCCCCTGGCCAGAGAGGCTCAGGTGCTTCTCCTGACATCGGGGACGACCCTGCCTGCTACCTCGACTACGGCCACTGCTCCCGTACCAACTGTCCCGGCATTGCCAAATCCCACCGGAACCTGGAGTGGCACATGGCTGAGCTACATTACGCTGAAGGGCGGCATCGCCAATTTCGTTCTTACCTATAATCCCCTGACCTTGACCGTTTCCGGAACAGCAGGCCTTCTGCTGAACAAGCTGATTCCTGTTCCCATTCCTGTCTCCGGTTTAAACAGTGCAACCGGTTTCACTCTGAGCGGCAGTTATTTTGATCCTCTCAGTCTGGTAACGTATTATGCAGATTATACCTGCACTCTGGTTTCCCCGTCTTTTCTCACGGGAACGTATTTGATTCATGATGCCCTGTATCTCAAGAGCGATGCAGGCGAATTTAACCTGAGCCTGGTCATCTGAGTCTTGATAAGGACCTTTCGGTGAGGGCGATTGAAATTAGAGAGGAGGGGGTTGGTTATTTGGCAGCAGATTCAGGTAAACCACTACTTCAGGTATCTTTCGTGGCTCCAGGCCAAAGGTGCTCATTACGTTTTTAAAGCCGGTTAAAGGTTTAACAGCCGCTGCGCTGTTTCCTTGAAGGAGGATGGAGCTGAACAGTGAACATTCATTGCCCATCCCCCGCTATCCGGAAAGGGAGGTATTAACCATGAGGTTCACGAGAGCAAAACTAGTTTTTGTGGTTTCCCTGCTTTTAGCAGTGTCTTTGGTCATGTATAGCCAAAATGCCCCAGCATATTACGGCGGTCTTACCGCTGGTATTCCAGGAAGCGGCCTTTACGGCCTCTATGGCTTATTTGGTGGTGAATTCAGTCCATACGGTCCATATTATGGCCTTTATGGTGGTCTGGCCGGTTTATATGGGCTGGGGGGGGCAGGCTTTACTCCGGGTGCCGGACAACTGATCCGGCAGGCTCAGGCACCCCTGACAACCACGACTACTCTGGTCCCTGTTTTACCAAATCCCACGGGAAGCTGGAGCGGCACGTGGGTAAGTTATGTCAGCCTGAAGAGCGGAGTGGCTGATTTTCAACTGCTTTACACTCCGGGAACATTGGTTGTATCAGGAACAGCAGGGCTCCTCTTAAATAAGCTTGTTCCAGTTCCGATCAGTGTATCCGGCCTGAACAGTGCTACCGGATTTACCCTGACCGGCACCTATTTTGATCTGAACGCCCTTGTCAACTATACGGTGGATTATACCTGCACGCTGTCTTCTCCAAGCTTTATCACGGGAACCTACATCATTCATGATCCCCTGTATCTGCAAGTCGATACCGGCACCGTGGGGCTGACACTGGCCAATCCCATACCGATCATCGTCTGATCGAAAGCCCTCTCTTGAAAATTTATCCGTACGTTGCGTCATGACCGGAGAACGAATCCCGTTCTCCGGTTTTTTGCTTGACCGCACAAAATCACCGCCAGACGTCCAGTGATTTGAAAACCATGCCATGCAAAGGGAGCAGCTTGGTGCACAGGCTGTTCTGATGGTGAAATGCCGGTTGATTTACCGCTTCGTATTCATTGATCCAGTTATGGCCGTTTCCGCCGAACTCCTGTGCATCGGTGTCGAGTACCTTAAAATATTTGCCTGCAAAGGGGACTCCCAGACGGAAGTTCTCAAAATGCTCTTTGGAAAGATTAATCAAATAGACCATAAAGTCGTGATAATTTTTATCATAGCGGATAAAGGCAAGGATATTTTGCCGGTAGTTTTGACACTCGATCCATTCAAATCCGTTCGGAATATTATCACCTTCGTGCATGGCCGGAATATATTTATACACTTCATTCAATCGCTTGACAAACCATTGCATGGAGCGATGAAGATGGTCCCAGGTTGAGTCCCAGGACAGAGGCTGCTGCTCGTTCCACTCGTTTTTCTGGCCGAATTCCTGTCCCATAAACAGCAGCTTCTTATGCGGATAGCCGAATTGCAGCAAATACATCAGCCGGAGATTGGCGAATTTCTCAAAATCGGTGAGGTCCTCCGTTTTATTGACCATGGTCCTTTTCATGTGAACAACTTCGTCATGGCCGAGAGGAAGGATAAAGTTTTCAGTATGATGGTAGAGCATGGGATAGGTGAGGTCTCCGTAGACGGTGCTTCTCTGGCTGGAGGGACGCCGGAAGTATTTCATCATGTGAGAGGTGCATCCCAGATCCCACTTATAATCAAAGCCATGCCCGCCGTGCTCCACCGGCCTGGTAACCCCGCTGGCAATGGTCGAATCTTCCGCGATGAGCAGGGTTTCCGGATGCTCCTCCTTGACCGCCCAATTCATGGATTGCATGAAACGGAACCCTTCCGGGTTGTGGCAGTTGCCATATCGGTGTAAAAACTCCCGGTATTTCTGGTCACTGGAAAATTCATAATAGTGGAATTGGCCTGCGGCATCGAACCGGAATCCGTCAACGTAAAATTCCTCGATCCAGTGGAACAGGCAGGAGATAAGAAAGCTTTTGATCTCATTCCGGCCAAAATCAAAGTAAAAGGTATCCCAGGCCGTCATTTTCCGCTCCGGGATCGGGCTCTCGAACAGGTGATTGTCATTGTCGTAAAAAGCAAGACCGGTAATGTCCTTGGGGAAGTGGACCATGATAATGTCGATGATGACCCCGATTCCCGCCTGATGAAAAGCATCGATCAATTGCTTGAATTCAGTCGGAGTCCCCATCCTGGAGGTAGGTGCATAAAATCCGATTACCTGATATCCCCAGGAAGGAATGTAGGGATGCTCCAGAATGCCCATAAGCTCAACGTGGGTATACTCCATGTATTTGACATAGGGAACCAGCTCATCGATCAGTTCCCGGTAGCTCAATGGCCGTCCATTCCGGTGCCGCCACGACAGAGGATGGACCTCGAAGATGTTTAAGGGGCTGCTGAATTTATCAGCCAGAGTAACCTTGGGATGTTTGAATTCATAGTAGGTTTCGGTCAAGATCGGAGTACGGTTTTCATCGTTTTGCATGAACCGGGCAAACGGGTCTGTCCGAAACTCCCATTTCCCTCCGGGTTTTTGGATGGCAAACTTATAGAAAATTCCATGATGAAGCCCCGGAATAAACCGTTCCCAGACACCCGTATTGCCGCGCCGCTCCATGGCGTGAGCGTGGATATTCCAATTATTGAAACTGCCTACGACGGAAACCCGTTCTGCATTCGGCGCCCAGACAGCGAACCGGCACCCTCCTTCGATCAGATGAGCCCCGAGAAATTTGTGTACCCTGCGATGCTCTCCTACATTGAAAAGATAAAGATCCAGCTCGGGAATAGACTGAAGTTTGCTTGAATCCATCCGGTATTTTCCCCCCTCTTTTTGAGGACAATGTCATGTTTTCTTTCCCTACCTGCAAGAACACCAAGGTTTGACCATCACTTGACCATCAATAACTCAAACTCATTGAGAAAAAAGGATGACCGCCTGCTTTTTTTATTCGGTTTTATTGAGAATGAATACCGAGATTTTGATACAGGGTGACCAGATCGTTCTGCAGCAGCGCATCGCCATTGAGCAGAAGCATGCACCGCTTGGCAAAAGTATGGTCCTCCTTTATCTTCTTCATGAGGAATTCTCTGACCACATCATCATTGACGGGCTTTGGTGCGTACAGGGCATCCACCTCTTCCTTCGTCCGGTAAAGGTACGGATCTTTATAGGAAAGCTCATCATCATAGATGGTTTCCCGGCTGACCCATTCCCAATCGACTCTCTGGAACCATATCCGTTCATCGCGGTAAATGGAATTGATGTTGATGGTGCAGTCATCGGTGACCCAGTAGAAGGTAAATGGGTCCTCATACATGGATCCCTGCACGGTGTTCGGTAAGGTTACATGATTGCCGGAAAAAGTGCGAATGTTGGCGAAGGCATTTTCCGTAGTCCGGTAGGCAATGGACAGCTTGAGGTAAAGATTTTCCCTGGCGTACTTGTCCTTTTTCGGCAAAACATCACGAAAGCAGAGGGCCGGGCCCGCATCCCAGATTTCAATCAGATCCTGCCCGGGATCATAATACCAGTTGGAGCCGTAAATCACCGCCTCGGAAGCCCGAACCGTTCCGGACAGGCCAAGGACATCAGTCTCCGGCCTGACCACAGGCCTGGGAATAACAGTTTTTTTAATCTTTGGAAAAAATTCCCGCTTTAAATCCACGACATTTCCCCCTTTTCCCTCTCTATGACAAACTGTATAACAAAACTTTTCAGCTATTCAGCGCGCTACGCTTATAAATTACCCTTTAATTGGTTGATTGGAGGTAAGATATTTGGGAATAAAATATTCGAACTATATATTTCGGATTTTTTCATGGAAAGTATGAATAAAATATGAATAAAAAATGAACCCACCCACCAATATTTTGACCATCCTGACCGATGGCCTGTATGGTATCATCCTTTCTGAACTTTTTTTCGAAAAATCAGTATATCAAAATTGAAAACAGACGTAAAGGAGAATAGAAACTTTTTTTGTTCCTCAGCCCTTACGCCTTGGATCAAATTTACCTTGAATTAAATGATTGGATATGGCATAAATTTTATGTATATTATGATAATAGATTAAAGTCTTTAAATATATTGTAATAATCTGACAATTATCTCGTCATTTTTACTCTTGATTTGGCTCTCAGATTGCAAGGTCTTTTCACTAACGAAAGGTGGACCTTCTAAGGTATCGTAATAATGAGGTGATACCGGGCAGATGTGGAGATAAAGGAAGATATTTCACAAGCCAGACTTGGTAAGTGCCGGCGACAGCAATGCCTGTGAGGTTTTTGTCAATGACTTTACTGACCTTGTGCTTTCACGGGTATGGGGGCTTATGAAGACTCATTGCCATTATGCAGCCAGGGAGAAAATGTGCGCCCTGCTTTTTCTTCAAAAGCAAAAAAAGGGGAGCAATCGACCATGGCCGGAAGATCAATGTGATGAATGTCTGGACTCTTACCTCTGGTTCTTTGATTTCCTAAAGAAGAAGGTCAAATCCTTCCAGGGGATTAATGATTGCAGTCTGAAAACCTATATCTGGTCAATCGTCTATTCACATTCAACTTACATAGAATGGTTAAGATGGAAATGTGGAAGAATCTTTTAGTGAATCGACTCCCCTCTCCAATTAAAGGCCTTGATGAAGACCACCAAAAGGTCTTTATTTATTTAAGGTTGAGGAAATCCGAGGATGAAATTTCCCGGCTCCTCAATCGTACTTCTCTCCAAACAAGCCAAATAATCAACACGATCAAACAAAGATTGATCCTGAGCAATCAGCTCTATCTGATAGAAGAACCAAAATTTATCCCCATGCAGGCAGATGATGCTGATGATACGCCAGACATTCCCCTCCCGCGGTCGATGAGCTTGGCAGTGACGACAAGCTTATCATTCGAGAGTTTCTCTCCTCTTTGAGAGAGGTGGCGGATAAACTGCCTGCCTGCCTGCAAACTCTTCTGCGCCCGAGGTATAGACACGAGCTGTCAGCTAAGGAGATTCTTGCATTTGCCAGACAGATTGGTTTAAACCTCCTCCCGGACAGGTCCTTACAGGATACTTCCGAACAGGATACCTTCTATTCCCTGAATTATATCGAAAAATTCAACTTAAGCGTCTACTCAACTAACTTGCCTTATCCCCCCGCTTTGACGTGCTAAGGAAAAATTTATTAATCGATTCCTGCCGATTCATTCCCTCTGCACCTTCTCCTTATCCCTGCCATAACTCCGATAATTCCCGCAGCCAGCAGGAATATCAGAACAGGCTGGGATGATATCGGTACAGACATCGATTGAACCCGGCCTGCCAGAAATATTTCCCGGTCCGTGCCGGATGAGCTCTGCCAGACCACGTATCCATTGTTGTTGATATTCGGAGTCAAATCATCGGAGGAGTTATCGGTAAGCTGGATGGTTCTGCTGCCATTATACAAGAATATCTCATTATCATGGCCATCGTGTCCATACCAGACCACATACCCTTGAGCATTTATCCGGGGCTGTTCGTCATCGGAGGAATTATCGGTAAGCTGGATGGTGCCCGTACCATTATACAGGTATATCTCACAATCACCGCCGTCATATCCACGCCAGACTGCATACCCTTGAGCGTTGATCGAGGGTTCCCAGTCATTAAAAGAGTTATTGGTAAGCAGGATGATTCTGGTACCATCATACAGGAATATTTCATAATCCCTGCCATCGGACCCACGCCAGACTACATATCCTTGGTCATTTATCTGGGGATATTCATCATTATACGAGTTATTGGTAAGCTTGACAGGGGGTTTGGTCCCGTCATACAGGTATATCTCACCATCCCAGCCATCGGACCCATGCCAGACCGCATACCCCCGGTTATTTATCCGGGGATATTCATCATTATACGAGTTATTGGTGAGCCTGACGGTTTTAGTCCCATCATACAGGTATATCTCATAATCTCCTCCATCATATCCATACCAGACCACATATCCATTGTTGTTGATATTGGGAGCCCAATCATCATACAAGTTATTGGTAAGCTGGGTTGTTGTGGTGCCATTGTAGAAGAATATCTCGGTATCATGACCGTGATCGTCATATCCATGCCAGACTACATACCCCTGGTTATTTATCTGGGGATATTCATCGTTATAGATGTTATCGGTAAGCTGGATGGTTCTGGTCCCGTTATACAGGAATATTTCGTAGTCTTGACCGTCATATCCTGCCCAGACCCCGCACCCATTGTCATTTATGCGGGGAAACTGCTCATCCAAAGAGTTATCCGTAAGCTGAATGGTTTCGTTCACTTGGGAATATGATAGAGAGGCCGGTGAAAAAAGCGTGATAAGCATTGTAGTCATAATCATACATACAGCAGGTGAATATTTTTTTTTCATAGGTAAGCTCCTTCAATAACGGATTTTCACATGTCTGAGATACATATACTGTGAAGGGGTGAATATTGAACTTTTTGCTCAGGAGTCAGGAGTCAGGAGCCAGGAGCCAGAAGAAGGTAAAAGAACTCCTCACTTAAGATGGCCCATACCTTCTTCTGAATTCCGACTCCTGACTCCCGGCTCCTTTGGAAAAGTTCAGTTCTAAGCCGTTTATAGTATATATTCCCACTGCCGGATACTTTTCGGGAAATCGCCATGCGGGACTCCCTGTCAACAGGCAAAAACCTCAAAGCCTCAGCCGTCCTCTTGAGCTGAGGAAGCGTACTTCCTCTGGTATAACGAGATCAATGGCAGCCTATTGATTCATTGATTCAGTTACATGATGACATTGCCCTTGAAGGGGAGAAGAATCTTGAGGTGTGTCTCATCTATGATCCAGAGCTTGTTGCATATGGGGCATGCTCCATAATCATAAAATGAGGAAAAAAGGAACCCTCCACCGGGCACTTAAACTTAGTACACTGCGCATTAAATCCGCGGCCGGTTAAAGCCGCCCATTCACTCCCTCGCCTCCCTTTGGGGGGAAAGGGCTGGAGTGAGGGAGCTCTTATTTAACCGTCCGCGTAATTCCCGCGCCGTGCACTCAGATGTAAAACAGACCGGCAGTGCAATTTAATTAATTATACATATATTATAATGATTGATTTAATTTTTTTGCATAAATTATGCCGTATTTAATAATCATTATCATTAATTTATATATCTACATTTTCAAGTAAATTCCAGTAAATATCGATAATCAGAGAATGAATCCTGATTACAAAATTCTTGTATACTATGAAAAAATATTCATACGTTATTTCCTATATGAGATAACTCTATGATCTCATAAATCATATTGATATTGAACGCCATGTGAAATGAAGTGCAACAAAGTGCAACCTTATACTCTGCGACGATATACTGCGATCTTTCATACGATAAGATACTATGAGTATACGAGTTGTCGCCTCTGCAGGTATCGTTTCCTGATGTCTTTCTTCTCTTGTGCACTCGGTATTTCAAGCTTCGGAAGGTGTGTTGGCACTTCGGATGGGTGGTCATTATCAGGTGCTGGGGAAAATTCCGGTGAAAAAGAATGCAGGACTTCACTGTAATCACCGGCAAGGAGGGAAACCATGCGTACATTATTTATCCGGATGATATTGACTTTGGCAGCGTTGATTTTTTTGGCATTCAGCAGCCTGGCAGGGTTTGCTGGTGCGCAGGTGAACCTTGGGGTATCTCTGGGAGATGAGGGCTTACAGGGCTTTTACCTGGCAGTCGGAGATTATTACCAGGTCCCTCAGAAAGAAGTAATCGTTATCAGGGAGCGGCAGATACCGGATGAAGAAATACCGGTGGTACTCTTAATTGCCAAAAGGGCTCGTGTTGCTCCGCAGGCCGTAATGGATCTTCGGCTGGGTGGAAGGACCTGGATGGATATTACCCTGCATTTTGGCCTGAGCCCCGAAATATTTTATATACCGGCCAGGACCGAGAGGGTCTACTATGTGCCGGTGATTGTGGAAAAGGGGCCGCCGCATGGGAAAGCACACGGCCATTACCGGAAAATACCGAAGGGAGAATGGAACAGGGTAGTGCTGAAAGATGCTGATGTGGTAAATCTGGTGAACCTCAAGTTTGTCTCCGAACATTATCATCTTGCGCCGGATGAAGTGGTAAAAATACGAGAACAGGGAAACAGCTACGTGGAAATCAACAACAGGCTCAAAAAAGCAGGCAGAGAGCCAGCCGGGGGATGGGTAAGAAAAGAATCGGAAAAGGGGTATACCAAGGGAGGATCACGAGGGGGACATAAGGAAGAGATGAAAGCGGTCAAGCACAAGGGAAAAGGAAAAGGCAAGGGATAAAACTCCCCTGGCCCCCAAACCTGCCCTGAGTGGAGAGAACGCACAAGTCCCCCCTGGTATACCAGGGGGGACTTATGCGAGGACTTGCTCACCCCCGGTTCCCGTCGAGAAAGGTTTGCAGCAGGGCATTGGTTGCAGGGTTAAACTCGGTTACCCTGCCTGCAGGGTCACGGTTATAGTCAATCATCCTGGTTCGAATGCTTTTCCCCAGTGCCTTTCCCAGCTCTACGCCCCACTGGTCGAAGCTGTCGATTCCCCAGATAAATCCTTCCACCGCAGCCTGATGCTCATAGATTGCCAGCAGCATGCCGGTAGTCTTTGGGGTCAGCTTGGGGAAGAGCAGAAGGTTTGAAGGCCGGTTGCCGGGAAAGGTCTTGTGCGGAACCAGGAATTCCGGCACCCCCTCCTGCCGCAATTCTTCTTCGGTTTTGCCGAAAGCCAGGGCATCGGGCTGGGCAAAGAAATTCGCCATCAGCTCCTGGTGGTGGTCAACCGAAGCCCCCGATTTTTCACCGACCTGGTATTGGGGCCTGATGAAGCCGATAAAATCTGCCGGAACCACCTGCCCCTGGTGGAGCAACTGATAGAACGAGTGCTGCCCGTTGGTTCCCGGCTCCCCGAAAATGACCGGGCAGGTGGCAACCGGAACAGGATTGCCCTCAAGATCTACCCGCTTTCCGTTGCTTTCCATATCCACCTGCTGAATGTGGGCGGCAAAGCGGGACAATGCCTGGCTGTAAGGAAGGATAGCCCGGCTGGTGTACCCGAGGAAGTCATTGTTCCAGATGCCCAGCAGTCCCAGGGTTATTGGTATGTTTTTTTCACAAGGCGACTCCAGGAAATGGCGGTCGATGGCATATTGTCCGGCCAGCAGGTTGTAAAAATTTTCATATCCAAAGTACAGGGAGAGCGGTACCCCGCCGACTGCGGAGCTGACACTGAACCGTCCTCCTACCCAGTCCCAGAACCCGAAGCTGTTGGCCGGGTCAATGCCAAACTCGGCCACTGCCGGAAGATTGGTGGATACGGCCACAAAATGCTTTTTCACCGTGTCAGGGTGCTGGTGCAGCCTGTTCATCATCCAGGCCCTGGCTGTCCTGGCATTCATCATGGTTTCGACCGTGGTAAAGGTCTTGGAAATGACTACAAACAGGGTTTCTTCAGGGTCTAAGCCTTCGGTCTTTTGGGCAAAATCGGTCCCATCCACATTGGCCACGAAGCACAGCCGCATCCCCGGCCTGGCATAAGCCCGGTTGGCTTCGGCCACAAATTCCGGGCCAAGGTATGATCCGCCGATGCCGATAGCGACGATGTTTCGTATCGGCCTGCCGGTTATCCCCCGCCACTCCCCCTGATGGATCGAGCGGGAGAAGCTCTCTATTTTCGACAGGACGGCTTTCACTTCCGGCATGACATCCTCACCGTCCACTTCGATCGGCCCGCCCCAGAGGTTGCGCAGGGCCACGTGCAGCGCAGCCCGGTTTTCAGTCATATTGATCTTCCTGCCCTGAAACATGTGCCGGATTTTTTCCTTCAGGTTCCTGGCTTCGGCCAGAGCGTAAAGCAGCCTCATGGTTTTTCCGGTCACAAGCTGGCGGGAAAAATCAAGGATCACCTCTCCTTCGAGAGAAATACTCAAGGTTTGATAGCGGTTCGAGTCTGCGGCAAACTCCTGCCGAAGGCTCATCTTGTGTGCTTTTTGGGCTTCCCTCTCAAGCTCCTTCCACTGTGCAAGCCGCGTAATCATTTTTTTCTCCTTTCCTGGGGATTTTGCATGTCTGCACCTGGCTATTCTAAATGGTAACGGGCATTTTTTCAATACCCGACTTACGGCAGGCATTCTTCGAGTAAAGGTTTTAGCCGGAATCTGCCGATCTATAATAAAAGATAACCATTAAAATCCAGGAAGAGAGGGGTTCTCATGAAGAAGGCTCTTATCACCGGCATTACCGGGCAGGACGGATCCTATCTGGCAGAATTGCTCCTTCAGAAGGGTTACGAAGTACACGGTCTCATCCGGCGGGCGAGCACTTTCAACACCGACCGGATCGAGCATCTCTACAGCGACCCCCATGATCCCCGGTCCAGGCTTTTTCTCCACTATGGTGATTTATCCGTGTCCGGACACCTGACCGATCTGATTTATAACATCCACCCTGATGAGATTTACCATCTCGGAGCCCAGAGTCATGTCAAGGTCAGTTTTGACATGCCTGAGTATACCGGCGATATTACAGCCATAGGGACCGTCAGGCTGCTTGAGGCTATCCGCAAATCCGGGATTAAAACCCGGTTCTACCAGGCATCGTCCAGTGAGATGTTTGGAAGTGCACCGGCTCCTCAGAATGAAACAACCCCTTTTGAACCGCGAAGCCCCTATGCCGCAGCCAAAGTCTATGGCTATTGGATAGCCAGGAACTATCGTGAAGGGTATCGTCTTTTTGCCTGCAATGGCATTCTGTTCAACCACGAGTCGCCCCGCCGGGGAGAGACCTTTGTCACCCGCAAGATCACCCGGGCAGTGACCAGGATCAAACTGGGGTTGCAGGACAAGCTCTATCTCGGCAATCTGGTCGCCAGACGGGACTGGGGGTACGCCCCGGAGTATGTCGAGGCCATGTGGACCATGCTGCAGCAGGATGGGCCTGACGATTATGTTATCGGAACCGGCGAGGCACATTCGGTGAAGGAGTTCGTCCAGGAGGCTTTTTCGTATTGCGGGCTGGACTGGGAACGGCATGTGGAAATCGATGACAAATACTTTCGCCCGACCGAGGTTGGATTGCTCCGCGCCGATGCATCGAAAGCCCGCAGGATGCTGGGCTGGGAGCCGAAAGTGAATTTCCGGGAACTGGTGCACATTATGGTTGACGCGGATCTGGAAGCCCTCAAAGAAATGCGGCATTGTCAGGATGTGGTCAGAACCCTGGTTGCCGCCTGGTGAAGGCTGATGGAGCATTCAGCGAAAATCTACGTTGCCGGTCACAGGGGATTGGTTGGCTCTGGCATTGTACGCCTGCTCAGGCAAAGAGGATATGATAACCTGCTCCTTCGCACCCGTGATGAGCTGGACCTGACCCGGCAGCATGAGGTGGAGCAGTTCTTTCAGCAGGAGCGCCCTGAGTATTGTTTCCTGGCTGCGGCCAGGGTCGGAGGCATCAGCGCCAACAATACGTATCCTGCCGATTTCATTTACCAGAACCTGGCCATACAGAGCAATGTTATCCAGAGTGCCTATCGTTTCGGAGTCAAAAAGCTCCTCTTTCTCGGGAGCTCGTGCATTTATCCCAGACTGGCTCCTCAGCCCATGAGAGAGGAATCCCTGCTGGACGGCAAGCTTGAGCCTACCAATGAGCCCTATGCCGTGGCCAAGATCGCCGGTATCAAGATGTGCCAGGCGTATAACAGGCAATATGGCACCCGGTTTATCTGCGTTATGCCCACCAATCTTTATGGTCCCGGCGATAACTTCGACCTGGAGAATTCGCATGTCCTGCCCGCTCTGATCAGAAAATTCCACGAAGCCAGGGAGGAGCACAAGCCCCTGGTCGAGGTCTGGGGCACGGGAAGGGCACGCCGGGAATTTCTCTTCGTTGACGATCTGGCCGATGCCTGCCTGTTTCTCATGCAGCATTATACCAGCAGTGAGCCTATTAATGTCGGGGTGGGGAAGGACATTACCATCCATGAGCTTGCCCTTCTGATACAAAGAATTACCGGCTACCGGGGGGAATTGCGGTTTAATCCGGCCAGGCCGGATGGAACACCGCAGAAACTTCTGGATATAACCAAAATAAGCAGCCTGGGCTGGAAGGCCAGGACCCCTCTTGACCAGGGGATTGAGATTACCTGCCGCTCGTATGCCAATTCAGTCAAAAAGCTCACCCTGCAAGCTGAACCGGGAATTTTACCATCGTAATTGACAATCTTTTTGATAAATGCTATATAGACTATCATATTTAGCCGCCAGACTGCTCTATTTAACTGATTTATCAGTTGTCAGTAAAGAAAGAGTGATCAGTGAAAAAAAGTGGTCAGTGGTCAGTGGCCAGTAAAAAACAAGGATAAACTCCGGAGGAAAGAGTGATCAGTAATCAGAAAAGACAGAAGAAATAATAGCCTTTATTCTGACTCCTGACTCCTGACTCCTGACTCCTGATGAGAATATTTCAGGGTAGTGGAGATGGATATGCCTCATAAAATACATATTAAAGCCGGTAATATTGAACTTGAAGGAACATTGAACGATACACCTACCGCCAAGCTCATTTGGGAGCGATTGCCTATCGAATCATCCGGGAACCTGTGGGGAGGGGAGATTTACTTCATGATCCCGATCAGCAGTGAATTGGACAAAACTGCCCGTGATACCGTAGAGATCGGCGAGCTTGGTTACTGGCCGACAGGCAAGGCATTATGCATTTTTTTCGGGCCAACGCCGTTGAGCGAAGGGAATGAGATCGTCAGTGCTGATAAGGTCAATATCGTTGGCCGTATAACCGGTGACCCCACCAGGTTAAGAGAGTTTGAAGATGGAGATTTTATTACTTTATCACGAGGAGGATTAACTCAATGATAGCTATTATTGATGGCGAACTCTGCATAGGCTGTGGACAATGTGAAGAGCTTTGTCCGGACGTATTTGAAATTGAGGGTGAAAGAGCCCGCGTTATTTCTGATGAAGTCCCTGAGGACGCCCTGGATGCCTGCTATGAGGCAGTAGAGAGCTGCCCGGTCGATGCAATTATCCTCGAAGAGGACGAATAGGAAGAGCTGCCAGAAGCGGCTACCCCACAATGCAGGTTCCGCTCTAAAAGGCAAGCAAATAAAATATAGGGTGGGGCAAAAGCTCCACCCTATATTTTATTTGCTCCATTTGATCGCTGCCTCTCCCGTGCGAGATAGCCATTCACTCCCTCGCCCCACGGGGGCGAGGGCTGGGGTGAGGGGGGTACGTTTAGGCCAATTTCAACATTGACCATGAACGGTTGGGTGGATATTTAAGGCCGCAGCGGAAGCTACTTTGGAGTGCGGACGCAAGAGGCTGCTTTCCTGGTACACCGCCCATCCTGGCATATCGCTAGCCAAGGAAAGCGGTGTCGTGCCACCGCAATCCAAAGCGGCTACCCCACACTGTGGGTACCGCCGCAGTGGATGATAACCGGCTGCGGATTTATCGTGCTGGGTGTTAAGGTCAAAAGAGCCGCAGTTGCCGGGACTTGGCTGCGGAGGCGGTTGATACTCTGATCATCAGATGAGCCGGAATCTCGGCCAGAAAAGAAGATGGCCTGGTCGGAACTACCTGGTGATATCGCTGACGACGGCGTGCCGAAAGAAGCACCAGTTCATCTTTGGCCCTGGTAAGGGCCACGTAGAACAATCGGCGCTCCTCCTCCCGCTGAAGGTTTCCCTGCGGTGTCTGTCCCTGTTTTTCACTGACCACTGACCACTGATCACTGATCACTCCATAGGGCAGGAGTCCCTCTTCCAGCCCGCAGATGAATACTGCCGGAAATTCCAGCCCTTTGGCTGCATGGATGGTCATCAAAGAGACCGCATCTCCCCTGGCTGCATTCTTACCTCCCTGATATTCCAGGTCACCATCCCGGAAGAGAAGAAGACCCTTGAGGAATTCCGGTATTGAGGCAAATTGCTTCGAACACTGATACAGCCGGTCCATATCTCCAACGGGGTCCCCCATCAGGTCTTCAGCAGGGTCCTCATCAGACTGCTCCGAAGCCTTGGTTCCGGTTTTTGCTGACGGCATTTCCTGCCGGATCAGGTCCAGAACAAGCTGGTCCGCCCGCTCCTGAATCCGCAGGTGATACGTATCCCAGAGGGAGAGTATCCTGCGGAATATCTCTCTGCCCCCCTGAGAAAGGATATCCTGTCCATCTCTGGCCAGGCCATGCCTGATGGCCTGGAAAAGGGAACATTGCCGCTGGCTGGCTATTTTCTGCAGGCACTCCCCGGCCAATGATCCTGCAAAGGGTTCACCCTCCCGCCGGTGGAGAAGATTCTTCAGGGAAAAGTCATCTTCCGGATTGACCAGAAAGCGAAGCATGGCCACGATGGTTTGAACTGCGGGATTTTGCAGGAATCCCTTCTGGCCGACCACCCGGTAGGGAATTCCAGCCTGAAGGAAGCACAATTCCAGAGGACCTGCCTGCCGGCCGGTTCGAAACAGAACGGCAAAATCGGAAAATCCAAGCTCCCCGCATTCTTGTGCAGGGTGAATCGCCCCCTGGTGTTCCTGCCGGAAGTTCCTGCCCTGTCCCTGTCCATGAGCCTGGAGCATATCGACTCCTCCCATCATCCGGCTTATCTCCCGGACAATGCTGATCCCTTCAGCCTGTTCGCTGCCGACAGAATGCAGCCTGATGCCGCGGCGGGGTGCTCCTCCTTCTTCCTGCCGCGCCGGTTTCAGTTCAAGCCCGAAACGATCGGAATTATGCCTGATCAGGGCACCGGCGGCCTGAAGGATATACCCTTGGGACCGGTAGTTCCCGGTGAGATGGAAAAGGCGGTGGCCGGGGAAATCCTGCTGAAGCCGGAAAAAGAACCGGTAATCCGCTCCCCGAAAAGCATAGATGGCCTGGTCCGGGTCTCCGATCACCAGGAGTCCGGCACCATCCTCCCCGGCCAGAAGCTTGACCAGGAGGTACTGGATCTCGTTGACATCCTGGAACTCATCCACCAGCACCTGGGAGAATCGGCTGCGATACCTGTGCAGGATCTTCGGGTCGGACTGGAACAGCCGCACAACCCTGAGCAGAAGGTCATCGTAGTCGCAGACATGGTAGCGGTGCAGCAGATTCTGGTAGGCCAGACAGAATGACCAGAGCTCATCCGCTGACAGGTCCGGCTGTGTGGATGCTGCAGATAAGTCAGCCATTGCTTCCTGCATCCACGGCGGGGGAGGGGGCTGTGCGGCCATCTGGCTGGACGAAGATTCCTCCGGGGGAAAATCCAGACCCCAGGACCTTGATTTTATTCTCGATATCCACTGATACATCCGCTGCGGCTGAAGCCGTCGGCGGCCAGAGCAAGATGATTGTCCTGCCAGGGCATCTCTGACCAGCAGCAGGGCATCCTGCTCGTTGATCAGGGTTTTGCCGGGCTGTGCTCCGCTGCCGGACTCTTCCTGCAGAATGCTCAGGCAGAGCTGATGGAAGGTGCCGGTGACCAGGGCATCGGCTGTGATCTCAGGGGGGAGAATCTGCCGGATCCTGGCGGTCAGTTCCCGGGCGGCCTTGTTGGTAAAGGTAATGGCCAGAATCTGCTCCGCCGGGATTTTCCGGAATTGAATCAGGTGGGCAATCCGGCAAACCAGGGTCCTGGTCTTGCCGGTCCCCGGACCGGCAATGATAACGATCGGTCCGGAGTCAGCAGTGACGCACAGGCGCTGCTCCGCGTTCAGTTGAAGGATCCAGGGGGGAGGGCAGCCCTGAGACAGGCTTTGAGTTCCTTTGGCGGAGCTTTGAGCTTCGTCATTCTTCTCCTCCTTGCCGAAGGCTCTTTTCATTTCCTCTCCCTTAAGGCAGGGAGTCCCCGTGGCAGGGGATACCGGGTGAGTTTGATACAGGGGGGCGGTATTCTTTTCACCTCCCCGCCCCTTCCCGGACGGAATATCCCTGATCCCGAACAGGCTCATCTGGGCCTTGAATTTTTGCCGGTCCTGATCGTCGAATAATTGAACCTTGCCATATTCGCCATCGAATCCGGGACGGATTTTCACCTCACCTGTCCGCACTCTGCGGATGCCCTCGGCCAGAAGGACATCGGATTGGGCCTGGATATCTTCAAGAGGAATCGTCCGCAGGATTTCCAGCTCGGTTCCCAGGCTGGTCAAAAGCTGAAAATATGCCTGCTGGACTTTTTTGCTGCTCTCACCTGTCTGATAGAGCTCGGCCAGAATCTGGGGCAGGGGAACAATCGACTCATAGGCCGGAGTTGGCACATCGGGGCGTACACCATGAGGCCGGTCAGCCAGTTCAGCTACCCGGTGCATCACTCCGACCGTTACCTTCCTGCCGCAGCGGGGGCAAACTTTGCCCGCTGCCATCGTCTCTTCAGGAGACCAGCAAACCTGACAATTGCGGTGGCCATCGTAGTGGTATTTCCCTTCTTCCGGATAAAACTCGATGGTCCCGGAGAATTTGTGCAGGTCTTTGGTTTTGAGCGCCTGCCGCATGGCCGGATAGGAAAGCTCGGTATCGAACAGGTTGGCCTCCCTGGCCAGGTTTTTGGGCGAGTGGGCATCGGAGTTCGAAACGAGCGTGTAGCGGTCGAGGGCCGACAGTCTGAAGTTCATGGCCGGATCTGAAGACAGCCCTGTCTCCAGAGCAAAGATGTGCTCCGAAAGGTCCTCGAAGCATTCTTCAAGCGTATCAAAGCCGGACTGTGAGCCGAACAGGGAAAAATGCGGGGTCCAGATATGGGCGGGAATAAAGATTGCCTGGGGGCAGCATTCCAGACAGATTTCCAGCACCTTTCTGCTATCCAGCCCCAGGATCGGACGGCCATCGGAGCGGATATTGCCAAGCCGGTCAAGTATGGCATTGATCCCTTCCGCGCTGGCGATATCCGGGACCAGGAGCAGGTTATGGATTTTCCTGACCCGGCCGTTTTTTTATAGATAGAGCTGATCTCTGCCGAGAGCACAAACCGGACCTGCCCGCATCCTGCGCCTGCCGCCGGAATCTGCCGGGCAGGGAAGCCGGTATATTCGGGTTTAAGCCGATACAGCCCCTCTTCTGCCGGTTCGAGCTTGCTCTTGAGCTCCGCTATCCAGCCGGGGTGAGTAAAATCCCCGGTCCCGATCACCTGCAGCCCTTTGAGCCTGGCCCACTGGTCGAGCTGCTCCGGACAGCACTCTGTGCTGGTAGCCCTGGAATAATGAGAATGAATATGGAAATCAGCGATAAAACGCACCGGCTTTCCTCATGCTGGGGTAAAAGGGATAGATTGATGGTAATCAGGTACGACCACCCTTCTTTATGCCCGTGGTACAAAACTATTGTACTCAATTCCTGATTTCCGTCAACAAATATATCTGTTCCCTTGCCCTGACACGATAAAATTTGCCCGATGAGCTTGGCAATACTGAATTTCCCGGATAATCTCGATATCCATTCTCACTCTCCCCTCCGGGGAGATGACTGGCAGGGAGCCCCTGGGGCACAGGGAGCCCCCGGGGCGGGTGAGGGCCGGATTCCTACGCCAGGCAGTATTCTCTGGGTTCTTGCAGGGACTTGAGCGCTGAATAAATACGGCCCTTGATGCTGTCCCAGACAACCACCGGATCTTCGGTCGAATTTTTCGGGAGCTTCTCCTGGATGCACTGAAAGGCCATCTTGCCAGCCAGGCTGTTCAACTGTTTATCCTCCATTACCTGCAATTGACTGCGGATTTGGGAGGGGAGTCCCTGGATCAGGCGCATCATCTCCGGATCAAGATGCAGATGAGGAGCAGGTTCAGGAGCGGGGGACTGCTGCAGGTATAGTTCCCGGACATTTTCTCCCGGCTCATTGGCTTTCACCTTTCCAGGCTCTCTGGCCGCCACCTGTTGCTCTTCGATTGGAGTAATATCAGCCTTGGACACAGCCTGCTGGTCCTTCTCCTGCCAGGGCTGATCCATCTCCTCCTCCGGCTGGGTTTGCCGGGTCAGGGAAGACTTTTCTCGCTCGAACATGGAGGCGACAGCGTGAACCATCTCGGCCCCGATTTGTCTGACCTGATTGGTTTCCCCTGCCTTCAGGCAAAGTTTGGCAATTTTGTTGATCAGGCGGGGAACTCCCTTTTGAGAATGGTCCCAGATGGCAGCATAGGCATCCTGAGTGAATATGTCAGGGGATCCTCCGCAGACCTGAATGCGGTGGGTCAGGTAATCCTGAACCTCCTGGGGACTTTCCAGCCCTCGAATCCGGCAATAAACGCCGACCCGCTGGAAAAGGTTTTCCATGGTTCTGGATTCCAGACGTCTTCCCAGCTCTTTCTGTCCGGCCAGGATAAAAATGACCATATTTTGCTGATCGTCCTGCAAATTGGTCATAAGCCGTACCTGATTCAACATCTCGGTGGACATGGCATTGGCCTCATCGATAAAGATGACTGCCTTTTGGCCCTCATTGGCGCACTTGAAAAGGATAGCATTAAACTCTTCCATGAGCTGGTCTTTATAGCGGGTAGTGACTTTTTTGTTCTGCAGTTGGCCAATGATTTCTCTCATGAGTTGCATTGGTGATAAATCCGGATTGGTAATAAAAGCGACCCGGTATTTTTCGGCATTCAACTCGTTCAGGATAACCCGCAAACCCATTGTCTTGCCGGTCCCGATATCTCCAGTCATAACCGCCAGGCAATCGTTTCCTTCCTCAATGGCAAATAAAATTTCTGAAACGGCATCTTCGAGCGAGCTGTTTTGGCTCCAATAAAGATCTGGGTCGGGCACGTTATCAAAAGGGGCCCGTTTCATTCCCCAATATTGATAGTACATAAACTTTCATCTCCTTTCGGTCCTTCCCTAGGGGGTTAGAATAACTCGCCACTGCCGACCAATTTTTAAACCGGATAAAGTGCCCTGATGCAATTGCCGATAGAGGGTATGTTCCGAAATCCGCAGGATAGCGGATGCCTCCTTGACCGTAAGGAACTCTTTTGGGGGTAAATCTGAATCCAGAGGCTGAATAGCAACAACCATCTTCAGCGGTCGTTCAAGACCGGAAGTAATCTCCACGGTAAATTTCCTCTTCCTTTTCTCAGGAGTAACGATTTCTTTCTCTGGGGTAATGACTTCTTCATTGATCAGGGATTCCAGAAGAGAAAGCGGCACGGGTGTTTCAGACAGCTTCGGACCAGCCAGCTCCAGAGCAGGTTCCCGATGATCAGTTTTGATTGGAATTAAGGTTGCCTGACGTTCTTGGCGTCGACGAGCAATACTGATTTTTTCCATACTCCTGATCCTTTTCTTTATCGGTGACAAATGACAGTCTTCAAATTCTCTGCCAAATTTTTCTCAAGCAAGGATGATACCATGTCGGACAGAGGTTTTTCCGGCCACTTTTTTTTCGTTACCGGTTACATTTTTGTAATAATTCGTTCCAAAGAGATTACCCTTTGGTAATCATAGATTTCAATTTTGTATTCCCGCTCCAATGGAGGTATAATAAGAGTTTGTATGCAATCTTATTACCAAACGGGATAAAAATGATTGCCACCTGTGGTTCTGGCTTTGATATTATTCTTATCGGCGGGGAGCCTTATGCAGATCATCCCCTGTCCGGAATCGGTGTGGTCGCCAGGGTCCTTGAAGCCAGAGGGTATCGGGTCGGTGTCATAGGCAGACCTGACTGGAAGCGGGACAAGGACTTTTCCCGGCTGGGGCGGCCACGCCTTTTTTTCGGGCTTACCTCGGGGTCTATCGACAGTCTGCTGGCCAATTATACTCCGCTCAAGCGAGAGCGGGCCAGGGACCCTTTTGCACCCTATTGTTCAGGGATGCCCGACCGGGCGACCCTGGTTTACAGCAATAAAATCCGGCACCTGTTTCCCGGCTCCATTATTGTCATCGGCGGGGTCGAGGCCTCCCTGCGGCGTTTTGGCCACTACGATTATTGGCAGAACCGGGTCCGCCGCAGTCTCCTGCTGGACTCGCGGGCCGATATTCTCGTTTACGGGCCGGGAGAATTGCAGGCCATTGAAATTGCCCGGCGGCTGGAAGAAGGGCAGGATCTTGCAGGCATTGCCGGAACCTGTGTTATACGGTCCGAAATACCCTGCGGATTTCAGGAAATCCCTTCCTTCGAGGAAGTCTGCGATGATCCGCAGGCATTTTGCCGGGCGCAGAACCTTTTTTCCAATCAGCATAACCTGGCTCAGGCCCATGCCAACCGCTTTGTCCTTCAGTACCGGATGCCGGACTATTGTCCGCAGGATCTGGACTGGATTTATGGGCTGCCCTTCTCCCGGAAAATCCCGGCTGAGTTTCCGGAACTGGCTATGGCCCGCTTTTCGGTCGTAACCCACCGGGGATGTTTCGGCAACTGCTCTTTCTGCTCCCTGGCCCTTCACCAGGGAAACCGGATTATATCCCGCAGTGAAGAATCCATTCTGGCCGAAATCCGGCAATTGACCAGATATCCGGACTTTCAGGGATATATCGATGATCTGGGAGGGCCGTCAGCCAATATGTACGGCATGGATTGCCCGCGCTCCTGTGAAAAAGGGAACTGCCTGTCCTGCCCGGGACTGGACCGGAGTCACCACCGGCTGATCCGTCTCCTTCAGGAGGCCCGGCGGATTCCGGGAGTCAAAAAGGTTTTCGTGCGCAGCGGCATCCGCTATGAGCTGGCCCTGGAAAGCCCGAAATATCTTGAGGAATTGTGCCGTCATCATCTTTCCGGCTGTCTGAAGATAGCCCCGGAACACGTATCCGGCCATGTTCTGTCCCTCATGAACAAGGATGGTGGCCGGTTTGAAGAGTTTTGCCGCCTCTTCCGGCGGATCAATGGTGCCCGGCAGCAGCACCTGAAATATTACTTTATGGTGGCCCATCCGGGGACCGGGCGGGCGGAAAGCCGGGAGCTGGCCAATGCCCTGCGCCGGCTTGAGCAGGAAGGAAACCATCATCCGGTCGAAGGGGTCCAGATATTCACTCCGACACCGATGACCCGCTCTACCTGCATGTATCATACCGGCCTGGATCCCGCGACAGGCAAGCCGGTCTTTGTCCCCCGCACTTTTACGGAAAAGAAAGAGCAAAAGAAAATGCTTTCATCCTCACCTGGCTGCCAGCCAAAACAGCGGGCTCACCGTCGTGCATCTTCACGGTAAGGGGAGGAGAATAGTGGAGTCTGGCTTGCCAAAAATCGAGCAAACCTGCTAAAAATCGATCACTGATAAGCGGTCGAAAGCAATGCAGCCGCCTATTGTCCAGTCCGCCATGCCCGCTCTCAAAGCTTCCGGCGGTCTCATATTATTAGCTGAAAAAGGTATAAGACACCGCTGTCCCTGAGTTGCCAAAAACCGGGCAAACCTGCAAAGAATAAGTCAATATTAACCGTTTTTTTTGAAATTATTCTGACATTCTGATCTTACGGTGGCGGGTTCTGCCTGAATCTTGTCACTCCCAAAACCGGTCAGGTGCAAGCCCATGCTCTCTTTATGCCTGGCAACTTCCTGTAAATAATAACCTTCTACTCAAATTGCTCATTTTTAATCATTATGGCATAAAACTTGTCAGGAGAATATACCAGGGGACCCCATAAACTGAAGCAACAAGGAAAGCAAGAGCAATGTCCACAAACAAAAAAGGAGGCAGCATGATTTTCCGGGAGAGATTTAAGCGGACATCAGTAGTTGCAGTACTTACCATGATTTTCGGTATACTTTGGCTCAAGCCGGCTCTTGCTGAAGAGGCGGGGGGGTATGCCAGTTCAGTTGGCGTCGATACGCTGTGGGTTATGATCGCAGCATTTCTGGTCTTCGTCATGCAGGCAGGTTTTGGAATGCTGGAAGCTGGTCTGATCAGAACCAAGAACACCTGCAATGTCCTGATGAATAATTTTCTTGATTTTTGTATGGCCTCGGTGGTTTTTTTTATCTTCGGCTATGCGATCATGTTTGGAAAGGGTAACGGCTTCATGGGCTTCAGCGGGTGGTTCATGGTCAACGCAACACATCAGGGAAATCTCCCCCTTGAGGCGGCGTGGCTGTTCCATACAGTGTTCTGCGGTGCAGCGGCAACTATCGTCGCAGGCGGCATAGCGGAACGGATGAAGTTCAAGGCCTACCTTGCCTATTCTTTTCTTATCTCGGCTACAGTCTATCCGATCATCGGCCACTGGATCTGGGGTGGAGGGTGGCTGGCCGGCCTTGGTTTTGGTGATTTTGCGGGCTCCGCGGTAGTTCATACCGTTGGAGGCGTAGCGGCTTTGGTTGGAACGGCTATTGTCGGTCCCCGCATAGGAAAGTATAATCCGGATGGTTCGGCTAACGCTATTGAAGGCCATTCCATGTCGCTTGCTTCTCTTGGTACTCTGATCCTGTGGTTCGCCTGGTTTGGGTTCAATCCTGGTTCGACATTAAGCGTAGGTGACGGCAGCTTCATGGCCAAGGTAGCCGTAAATACCAATATGGCCGCTGTAGCCGGGTCATTAACAGCCATGTTTTTTGCCTGGCGCATCTGCGGAAAGCCTGATCTGACCATGACCATGAACGGCTGTCTGGCGGGACTGGTAGCCGTGACAGCGCCATGTGCCTATATAGTGCCTCATGAAGCCCTGATCATCGGCATAGTTAGTGGTATCCTGGTTGTCCTGGCCACCCTCTTCCTTGATAAGATCCACATTGATGACCCGGTTGGCGCGGTTCCGGTGCATGCAGTGAATGGTATTTGGGGAACTCTGGCTGTTGGCATTTTCGGTCATAAGGGACTTGGCGGTCTGGCCAGAGATGGATTACTGCACGGCGGAGGCTTCACTCAGCTTGGCATACAGGCCCTGGGATCACTGGCGACCGTGGCTTTTGTAGCCGTTTCCATGTCCGTCATTTACATGGTTATCGGTAAACTGGTCGGTCTGAGGGTCTCAAGAGAAGACGAACTGAAAGGGCTCGATATCAGCCAGCACGGCATGGAGTCTTATGCAGGATTTCAAATATTCACTACCCGCTGACGAGAAGGGAGAATAACGGTAATGAAATTAATCATTGCGATGATACAGCCTCATAAATTACCTGATGTCAAGAAGGCACTCTTTGATGCAGAGGTCCACAAGATGACTGTTACCAACGCACTCGGATGCGGGCAGCAGAAGGGATATACCGAGAACTACCGGTGCGTTATCCATGAAGTAAACCTCCTGAAAAAGGTACGGCTTGAGATTGCGGTCAACGAAAATTTCGTCCAGCGCACCGTAGATGCAATTATCAAGGGAGCAAGAACCGGCTCAATAGGTGATGGCAAGATTTTCGTTCTCGATATCCAGGAATGCATAAGGATCAGAACCGGCGAAAAAGGCGGTGCGGCTATCGGATAAGGGAAACTCCCCTGAAAATATTTTATCCATCTTTGGTGGGGCATAAGCGCCCCACCTTCCACTATTCCCAGGCAGGCCCGCCAGCCTCACGGCGAGGTGTCTCGCCGGGCTGCCAGGCATTCCTCCAGATTCCAACCGCAGTGACTGGTCCCAAGACATCGGCGATGATTTTTATGTCAGGATTTCTGAGACTGATGGACGGCTCTTGCCCATATTTTTGCACAAGGGCCTCCCAAATGGCTCCCCCTATTTCATTCTCGATCTTCGGCGTATCCTGCTCCAGCCGGTGTGCGCCCCGTTTATTCAGCCTGAAGCAAAACCTTTCATTCTCACCGATCTGCTCTGTTCCTATTCTTACCGCTGCCTCCTTTATGGGATCGAAGCTGCTTTGAACCTCGGCGAATACGGCTGTTATATGCCCGATGAGTCTGAAACACTCCTGATTCACCCTTTTGGCAAGTTCCTGGGGATCACCCTCCGACTCGAGGGCGAATATGGCCCGAAAGCCCGTACTCCGGATGCAGGCACCCGGCACCGCTCTTTTCAGCGCAGAAATAGTCCGGCGCGTGGTGGAAAGCTCCCGGCTGGTGACGATGAGCTTTGCCTTCCCCTGGCTAAGTGCTTGGAGTGATTCGGATTCCACACTATTACCTCTCGATCTTCAGTGCTATCCATATCTCACACGGTGGCAAGATGGGGTTTTCTCATCACAAAATACATCGGATTTTTCCCGCTCAATTCTCTGCCGGTAAATACAGGAGGCCAGGGGTGTGTCATTATTACGCAAGGGTGCCCAATAAAGGCAGGGCCATTACCGGCCCTGCCTTTCTCATACTGACCGTTACCTTAATAATGATGCCTTAATCCGCAACCGTCACTTCCACCTCATAGGTGTCCAGAGCACTACTGTTTTCTGACTCCTTGATTTCTAATCTGATGGTAGTAGTACCCGGAGCTGCAGCCTTGAATATCCACTGCTCATGTGCGCCGGTGAATCCGAATGACGTGCTGGAACTGTATTCATATCCTGGAAAGAACTCAGCACTCTCTTTGACTGCTATCGTCTCATCGAACTTATCGGCATCAAGGTACCACCTGCATCCTGAATCAGGGTTTGACGGCAAAATAATACTGAGGGTTTGTCCCGTATTAATACTTACATCATTTCCCTTGTCACTGTAAGATATTGATACATCTGCATCTTTGAATTGTGATTGCATCGATTCATAGGGATTGATAGATGAGGCATACCCTGATGAGAACGGCTCCCCAAATGGACCGTACGGGGAATAAGGATCAAAGGAAGAAGGCAGGGAGGTGGCATATGCCGGTTGATAACCTGTGCTATGGGGTTGTGATGGAGAATAGCCGTAGTCTGAATAATATTGACCGTAGCCCATGACATACCCGCCTAGCTGAACAGGTGATGCTGCGTATCTTGGGAGTGAATAGTATTGGCTGTTCGGTGGATAACCATAACTATAACCAGGACTGCAATAGTAAGCACCATATGGAGAGGCTGGCTGGTTATAGCAAGAACTGCCTCCGGGAAACCCACAAAAATTTACATTAATGTTGATGTTGATAGATGGCAGCGAATAATATGATTGTATATATGGTTGTGCAGATAATATCGAATAATATGCCGGCGATGGAGTGACAAGAAAGAATAAAGAAATAACAAAAAGGCTTATAATGATAATAATCTTGCCAAAGCGTTTCATTGCTTAATCTCCTTAAATGATCAAGGTATCCCCCTCCCCCCGTTATCTCCCCAGAGGGGAGATGGCGATAGGGTGAGGGAACTTTCATTCAAACCGGGAATCCCGCATAAATAAAACGGAAACTCCTCTCAGGTCGAGGTGATTAAAGAATTTCCAGATACTTATGGAAAATATAAAGGGCATCCGCCGGAGTAACCATGCCGTCCCCGTTGACGTCCAGATTTACGGCATTCGAATCAAAGCCTGTTGAATCGGAAGGAGGAATTGCAATTGGCGTCCCCGTCCCATACGCGGATGGACCAGTGCCAGTGCCATATGCATTGTAGGGCACGCCAGTAGGATATGTTCCACCGTATGATAATGGGTACAATCCGCCTATACTGCCATTCAAGCCGCCATCACCGTACACACCACCTGACATACCGCCGTATGCAGAATAAGCGGGAGGATTAGCAGACCCCCAATCTTTAAGCTCATCTCCGAGGATCTTACAGACATCCACGGTCTTGGCCATCGGTAGATTTTCCGGATTTGATGTATTGAAGATCTTTACAAATTCGTCAGTAACAAAAAATAGATTGTCATTATCAGCAAAATACAGGTTCAATCCTAAACCGTAAGAATTTTCGGTGATATCGACTAAATCAGGGTTCTGCAGATCCGATACATCAAAAACATAAACTTTCGTTCTCCGGGGATTATACGTAGTTGCCAGAACATAAGCATAATTATTCTCCAGTACCATGCCGTTGCTGCCGAATATTTGACTACCGGTCAGTTTTTTGGAAGCAGACAGCACTTGCGGATTAGCGGGGTCGCTCACCTCGAAAATTTTAAGCTGAAATTCACCATCGACCAGCGGTCCAATAAATTCGCCAGCCCCGACGATAGTAAAAAGACGACTTCCATCGGTAGCCCCTACACTTATCTCCGGCTCACCCGCCGGGGGAGCGCCCAGATCATCGATAACCTTAACTAAGGCAAGGTTTTTCGGGTCTGAAGAGTTAATAATGTGAATCGACAGGCCATAATCATTCTGGACATATTTCTTTCCTGAAAGATAAAGATATCCTGGTGCAGAAATCATTCCATAAACCTTGTAATCCTTATCCACCGTGTAGGAACCAAGCAAGCCTTCCTCTTTAGTCAATTTCGCAGGATCGGAGATATCGAGAGCATGAACGATATAGTGGTCTTCATTGGTAAGGCCATCCAAATCTTCGATACATACAAACAGCACTCCGTTTTCAGCCGCTATTAAATCCAGCACTCTATCCACACCCTTATCTTGGTTGTCGGCAAGGCTTACTTTGTTGATGAGCTGTGGCTTATCCTTGTGGGAGATATCCACGAAATATACCATGCCCAGATCCTCACCGCCAATTATAGCCAGATTATCTTTAATGATAATACTCGTAGGCATTGATGATTCTCCATCAGGATTGTACCAATGCCCACCCTCGGATAAGACGATATGGGAAAGATATCGATAAGTATCAGGACCGGCAGGCTCAAGAATTGCCAATCCCGATCTGCTCTCTCCATTTAATTCCCCAAACAGCACAAAAATATACTCTCCATCGGAAGCCGCTCCCATTATGTTAAACTTGGACGCGGTTGCTGCCATTCTTATTGAGTCAGGGTCAGGCATGAAGGAGGCAGGCACCGCGTAGCCAGAGGTGTAAGCAGGCATCGTGAATACAGGCATGGAGGCATATGTGGATACAGGTATGGAGACAGGCATAGAGACAGGAGGTGAATAATACCCTCCGAATGGAGCAGCATAAGGGGTTCCCGTAATCAAGCCGCCGTATTGAGGAATTTGCTGGCTAAAGGCTGGCTGCCAATAGCTGTCAGAGGAAGGAAAGCTTCCTCCGGGGAAGCCGTAGAAATTAATGTTAATGTTAATAGATGGATATGAAGACCATTGACATTGAGCTGACAGGGAAAGGAAGAATAAAGAAAATACAAAAAAGCAGACAATAACAGCAATCTTAATAAAGCGTTTCATTAATTAACCTCCTCAAGGTGAAGAATTGAGACACGATTCCTCTAAAAAATCAGACGCTGCTTCCCGAGGCCTTAATTTCTTCACTTTATTACGATCGCAACACCTGCCTTTTTTGCTACCTCTTTACATCCGGGTGAGGAGGGGGGGATTTATGTACAGCTATATTTTTGTAAGACGCTATACAATATTTTTTATTACGGAATTTGGTATTAACGTTATACTTTAACTCTCTACCGGACACTTTTGAGGTAACAACCGCGAATGAACGCGAATGAACGCGAACTGAACAAAGAGGACTCGATAGTAAAGGCAAATGAATGCAAATCAAAAGAATTTATTAGCGTCTATTCGTGTGCATTCGCGGTTGATTACAGGAATTGAAAAAAGTGTCCGCTAGCGAGTACTTTAAACCTCCTCTTGTTCCTTTCTGTCCTTCCTTTTATATTATGCTCAATGCAGGGAGATAAAGTAAAGAGGGGAAATTTTCATCCCTTTGTCAGGTTCAAAACTACCTTCTATTTCCGCCTTGATCTTCGAATATCAATATAATATATTATTACTATAATGACTAATGAAATATTACCAGGGGGGAGCAACCCGTTTCTTGAAAGCGCATGAGGGAGGTGATGGCAGTTATTGGCAGACCAGCTTTGAGCACTCAGGTTTCTTGTGTATAAATGAAGAAAGAAAAAGGAGTAAAAAATATGAAGGACAAGAAGCTGAAGAGTCGGCGGCTTTTCATCCTGCCCAGCTTCACCCTTATCTTCCTGGGAATACTTATCGTTCAACACTCAGCCACAATCATGGCCGCCAATTGGCAGCCGCTTCCACCCTACAATACACTCTGGCCTTTATGGTCACCGCCGTTATCTCCAATTGACACCCTGACAGGGCTGCCCAAGCCGATTGTCAGCCAGATTACCAAAAGCACGTACCTGCCGGTGCAGCCCGGATTGACCTGGGATCCCCGGAAAACTTATCCCTGGCTGCTGTATAATACTCCCCTTGGGCTCTGCTATTATGACCCCTACTATGGAATCAACTCCTGGCCCCCGGCATCTCTTCTGAACCCGTTGACCGGCCTGCCTGCACCTATTGATTACCTCGCTCTCAAGATCGCTTATACCTCCCTGGCACCCACCAGTTCCGCCTGGCTTGCCGCAAATGTCCCCACAGCCAATCTCTATTATTACAACACGTATCCTCCTATAACCGTATCTTCCACTCCCCCGCTTTCATCTCTGTTGACCCCGGCCCTTTTGTTAGGTTGGTAATTCTTTGAAAAGTACCAAAAACAGGCTTACGACGAAAGGAGACTGACGATGAGTCGGAGATATCCCTTGAAAAATTTTTGCTTTTTTTTAACACTTTTAGCAGCTCTCGGCTTTTTACTGGTGCCGGGAGCCGATGCACAAAACTGGAAGGCACTTCCTCCTTACAACACCCTTTGGCCGCTGTGGACGGCAGCCCTGTCTCCCAAGAATCCGGTGACTGGTGTGCCGACGCCGATTGTAACCAACCTGAAACCTACAACCGTATTACCGGCTCAGCCTGGCCTGACCTGGGATCCAAGCTGGCTCTATCCCTTTCTTCTGTATAATACCCCGGTCGGCATGGCCTATTATGATCCCCTCCTTGGAGTGAAAACCTGGCCGCCCAAGTATCTGGTTAATGCAACGACCGGGCTCCCGCAGCCCATTACCCTGCCGGTAGGGTATCAGTATCTGACCCCTACCAGTGCAGCCTGGTTGTCGAACAATGTTCCGGTGGCCAATCTGACCTATCTCAGCACCTATCCCACGTTCGCCCTGGCCGCTAATCCGATAACGCTGCCTCCTGCTCTGGCTACGGCCCTGCCGGGTTTAAGCTCTCTGCTGGTTTCCCTGGTTGCTCCGGCTCCCAGCATAACTACTCTGTTAACCGCGGCTTCCCTGATCTATCCCTGAGCAGGAGGATATCCCCCCCTGCTGAATTATGAAAAAAAGAGCAGTGATGTGCTTCTCACTGCTCTTTTCCGCTTTATTTTCCCCCCTGCATGCTTCCTCTTTTCTTTCTTTGTAGCTCTCAGGATAAAAAAAACCGAATAAATATCTACTGCTGAATGAGAAAACTTCCCCAAAATTCCATAACCCTTTTGTAAGGAGAATGAAGATGCTTACCAAGCCTCCCCGTATTTACTCCATGATATCGTGCGGTTTATTCCTGCTCATTCCTCTGTTGGTTCTCTCCTCCTGCGGTGGCGGTGGTGGAGGGGGCGGTGATACCAGCGGCAGTAAAAGTCAAAACCCTGTCTATCAGCCTCTGGGATTGGAGGAAAAATGGGCTTTCTCCACCAGCGATAAGATTTACTCCTCCCCGGCCTGTGCTCCCAACGGGAATACCTTCTATGTAGGAAGCAACGATAAGCATCTCTACGCATTTTCGCCGCAGGGGACTGTTCTGTGGAAATTTCCAACAGAAGGGGCGGTTTTCTCTTCCCCGGCGGTTGGTGATGATGGAACCATCTATGCAGGAAGCTGTGACGGGAAATTCTACGCCATTAATCCAAACGGAACCCGGAAGTGGTCTTCTGACACGGGAGGCTGGATATTATCCTCTCCTGTTATTGACCGGCAGGGCATAATTTACGTGGGCAGCAACGATGGGAACCTTTACGCTCTCTATCCTTCCGATGGCAGCAGGAAATGGACGAAATCACTGGGAGGACCGGTGTCTTCTCCGGCAATCGGACAGGATGGTACCATTTACGTGGGAAGCGGCAATCTGGATTGGAACAGACCGGAGCGGTCAAGCGGAAAACTCTCTGCCCTGGACCCTGAAGACGGTGACATACTATGGACAGGGCAAATGCCGGTCTTTGCCAGACCGGCTGTCGATTCCGAGGGAACCGTCTATGCCGGAAGCACGAACGGCTTCGTATATGCCTTTGAACCAGGGGGGAATACAGGGGAGATGGCGGAAAAGTGGCGGTATCAGACCGGAGGGCCGGTTCTCTCCTGTCCTGTCCTTGATCTGGAGGAGGACACAGTTTATGTCGGCAGTGATGATGCCAGACTGTATGCCCTGCATACTGCCGATGGCTCACTCGAGTGGGCAGCAGCCACCGATGATAAAATCCGGTCATCGGCTGCCGTGAGCCAGAACGGGACCATCTATATCGGCTGTCATAATGGCTGTCTGTATGCCTTCGAGGACCACGATGGGGCCCGTCAGGGGTTATTCCCGACGCATCGGCAGGAGCCGATTGTTTCAATCCCGCTCATCGGCCAGGATGGAACCATCTACTTTTGCGGGCAGGATTCCAGGGTCTATGCCATTCGGGATACGGCAGTTGATCGAGCCGATTAGGTGCTTTATAACGGTTCTCGATCGCCTATACCACCAAAAGATAAAAAGATAAAAGCATAAGGAATATGAGGGAAAATGCTTACAGAGAAAGGATCATGCTATCCGAGCTATAAGCGCCCTTTTGCCCGTCTGTTCAGGAGAGCAATACCGCTTCTGATTCTCTTTCTTTCTTCCTGCGGGGGGGCTGGCAATGAAGGGAAGGGAACCGTCATGGTTTCTGGATTCGTTGACGGAGAAGTCCGGGATCGGGTGCTGGTCACGGTCAGCGGGGGAAGGAATCTTCAGACCCGGACCGAGACCAATGGATTCTATCACTTTTCCCTTCCCGGCGGGAAGTATACCCTCACCGCTTCGATGCCCGATTATCTGGTCATTCCCGAAAGCCGTGAGGTCGTTGTTTCCGGAACGGACAGCCCGAACAATAACTTTCTCCTGGTCAAAGACCTCAAATCCTCGGTCCTCTGGTGTACGGCGGTCGGAGGAGGGATTGCATCCTCACCGGCTACTGGCCGGGACGGCGTGGTATACGTGGGCAGCAGCGATGGCTCACTCTACGCCTTTCAGTCAACCGGTGATCCCAAATGGAGTTATGCCACTCAGGGAGCCATTCAATCCTCTCCGGCAATCGGTCAGCGGGGAACCATCTATTTTGGCAGCGACGATCACTGCCTCTATGCTGTAAATCCTGACGGAAAGCGGCAGTGGTCGTACCGGACCGGAGGAGCGATTCAATCCTCACCAGCCGTCGATGATTTTGGCAGGATTTATGTCGGCAGCGATGACAGCTCTCTCTATGCCTTCTCTCCGGGGGGAGGAATGCTGTGGTCATATCGCACTGCCGGGGCGATTCAATCCTCTCCGGCTGTCGATGCCAACGGTATCATTTACGCCGGAAGCAGCGACGGGAACCTGTACGCCCTCTCGGCGCAGGGGGGACTGAAGTGGAAATTTCCCACTGGCGGACCCATCAGGGCTTCTGCAGTCATCGGTGCCGATAATACCATCTATATCGGCAGTTGCGATCATATCCTGTATGCCATTACACCTTTGGGGGCCCGGAAGTGGGCCTTTCCAAGCGGCGGGCCGATCCGCTCATCCTGCGCTCTCGATGGGGATGGCACCATTTATTTTGGCAGTGATGACCACTGCCTGTATGCTCTCAACGCGGACGGCACCCGCAAGTGGGCTTATCAGGCCACAGGCGCTGTCTCTTCCTCTCCGGGCCTGGATCAGGCGCATATTGTTTATTTTGGCTGTGATGACGGGACGCTCTATGCCCTTACTCCCCAGGGAACTGTGTATGGACTCCTGCAGGCCGGTGAAGGCGCTTCTTCTGGCAGGATGAGTCCCGAAGGCATTACCCCCTCGCCCTGCCTGACCGGGAATGAAAAGATGGACGGCAGGATTTATGTCAGCAGCAGCGATGGTAAGCTCTCTGCCCTCGCTAACCCGGCACGGGGAGCTGCAACCTCTGTCTGGCCCATGTTCCGCAAAGAATGCAGGCACCAGGGAGCTTTACCCCTCAGTCTCCTGTGCTCGGTTTCCGGACGGGTTACCGGCGATATTCAGGGGAGGGTATCAATGTCCTTGAGGAGGATAGACTCGGATGAGGCAATCACAACTGAGACTGCCGTGGATGGAACATTCAGATTCACCGATATCCGTCCGGGAATCTATATCCTTCTCCCGACCAGGGAAGGCTCCTGTTTCACTCCCAAGAGTATTGAAGTCACTGTTTCCGGGGTTAAGAATGAAGGGTACGATTTTACCTCCTCCAGGGCATTCCGGTTGACTGGAGAGATTACCGGACCGGCGGCCCGGCAGGGAGTAACCGTCAGGGCAGCCAGAGGAGGCACCCTGATCGATACAGCCATATCCGATGCGGGCGGAAAGTTTTCCTTCTCGCTGCCTCAGGGGTCCTATGTTCTGACTCCATCGCTGGATGGCTATACCTTCAGCCCGCAAACCTGTTCCATAAGTCTCACCGGCGACTCTGACGATCCATCCTTCCTGTCCCTTCTGAGAGCTTATATCATCTCAGGCAGCGTCGCCGGAGATGCGCAGGACGGAGTGGCCCTTTACCTGGACGGAAATACCATTGAAGGAAATTCAATCAGGGGAATGACTACTTCACGGGCTAACGGCAGCTTCGAATTTACCGTGTACCGGGGCTGCTACCGGATTACTCCCAGCCTGGCAGGATACTCCTTCCAGCCCTCTTCACGGCAGATCAGGATCGAGAGCGCAAGCCACTATGTCGGCAATAACTTTATTGCCCATGCCGCCTCTCAGCAGGAGTATACGCTGTCCGGAACCATAAGCGGTGATGTCCGGGATCAGGTAATCCTGACCCTGTCCGGGGACCTTTCCCGGACAACGGCTTCCGATAGCCAGGGAAGATTCAGTTTCCGTCTGCCCGACGGACACTATGTTCTCACGGCTTCCAAAGCGGGCTACAGCTTCTCTCCGGCTCAGAGGGAAATCACCATCCAGGGCGCCGACAGCTCCGGTAATAACTTTTCCGCTGTTCAGAGCAGCCTTTACCCGGTTTCCGGAAAAGTTACCGGAGATGTTACCGAAGGTATCACCCTGACCCTGACCAATTCCGGGGGAGTGAAAACCGCTGAAACTCTGACCGACGGGCAGGGTAATTTCAGCCTGAGCGCTGCCGCCGGGAGCTATACCCTGAGGCCGGATAAGGCAGGCTGCACGTTTGAGCCGACATCCCTGAGTATTACCGTTCAGGGCTCCGGCATATTCGGCCTGCAGTTCACCTCTTCGCGGTCTTCGGGAATCGAGCAATGGTCCGTCCCTGTTGGCGGACGCATTTTCTCTGGCCTGGCCCTTGGTTCTGACGGTACTATCTATGCCGGAAGCTACGACGATTACAAAATCCTGGCCATGAATCCGGATGGAAGCATCAAGTGGTTTCTAGTCACGCAGGGCCCGGTCTTTGCCTCGCCGGTGGTTGATCCGAAAGACGGCACCATCTATACCGGCAGCAGCGATCATTATCTCTATGCTCTGAATCCGCAGGGAGGAGTGAAGTGGAAGACAGCCCTGACTGACAAAATCATGTCCACCGCAGCCCTCGGCTCGGATGGTACCGTGTATGTCGGATGCAACGACGGATGCCTGTACGCCCTGGATCCGAAAGATGGCCGGATCAGGTGGTCAAGCCAACTGGAAAATATGGTTTCTTCGCCAGCAGTCGGAGCGGATGGAACCATTTACGTGGGAGCGGGAAACTGGACGGACGGGGGGCACTTCTATGCCGTAAAGGCGACAGATGGAGGGAAAAAGTGGATTGCCGACATCTATACCCTTTCGCGACCGGCACTCGGAAAGGATGGGACAATCTATGTGGGAAGCAAGGATAAGAATATCTATGCCCTCAACCCGTCGAACGGCACCCCGAAATGGGATTACCTCACGGGAGGCGAAGTGGTTTCTTCCCCTGTTCTCGGCCCTGACGGTACGATCTATATCGGCAGCGACGATTGCAGGCTGTATGCCCTCAACCCCAACGGATCGCTTCGCTGGTCAGCAGTCACCGAAGGGGAAGTCCGATCCTCGGCTGCCATTGGCCCTGACGGCACCGTCTATATCGGAAGCCATGATTATTATCTGTACGCCTTCGATCCGGTCACCGGAAATCAAAAATGGCGATTTCTCACCGAAGGAGGGAAAATTACCGCCATTCCGATCATCGGAAAGGATGGCACTATCTATATCGGAAGCCAAAATGGGCAGGTCTATGCCATTCATGGTAAATAGAAGAACTTAAGGGGGACAGCTCTGTCAGCCCTTTTATCAATGCGATTCCCCTGAAGAAGACGTTAGAACATTAGAGGTTCTTGACAAAAGCCTCACAATCATGAACATCCTTGATCTTCTCCAGTTCCCTGAGTAACTGATTACACTGAGAGAAACTCAATCGATTCACGGCCACGAGCGCAGCGGCGGAAACATCAGGAAACTTATTGAAAATGACCTGCTGGCAAGTTGCCCTGATCTCTTGTTCTGCCTTTTCCAGCTCTGCCTTTTCCCTTTCCCTTTGCATTTCCAGTTGCTGTAATTTCCCTTCAAATTCCTGGGTCAGTCTTTTAACCACAGGAGCAACCAGAACCTCTTCATAAATCTTTCTGGCAGGTTCAGGCATAGTATCGACAAACGATTTCATTTTGAGACCTCCTTCATCGAAGAAATGAACCAGCTCAGGCAGGTCTTTAAAAAGCACCATTGTCTCATAAAATATCCTGCCATACTGTGTCTTATTCCAGATACAATCCAAAAAGCTCTTCAATGCCTCTAATCGGCCCATCGCCTCCTGAAGGCTGTCTTTGCTCAGCCATAATCTTCTTGCCCAATAGCTCAACAGCATGCTGCTGAATGATCTGTCGAGAACACTCTCCACCTCAGCCTGACACCAGTTCCGGGAAAGGCTCCCGAAATAGTCTTGATAGAAACCCTCATCGATCGGGTACAGATTGATCGAGGCAAAGCCGATGAAGGTTCGTGGTCCCAGGATATTGGTAATCTCAAGAAAAGGACAGGGCTTCCTGTCGATCCGGTGGATCGGGGAATCAGAAAGAGAGACGATGAGTGCAATCAGGGCCTTTCTCTTTTGTCCGGGCTCAAGGACAGCGGCCTCCTGCCTGAGCAGTTGATAGATGTCCTCAACCTCCAGGGAATCTTCCCCCTCGATGATAACCCTGGCATTATGAAAGAGGAATCCCCCATCCAGGGTTTCCTGCTTGATGGCCTTGTTCAGGTCTTCCCTCTTCAACGGACCTTCAAACTTCTGGATATCCTTGCCTAATCCGATAACCTTCTGTTGCCAGAAGGAATCGGTAAAAAGCACATGCCGCAGGAAATCATCCATTGAGCCAAGATCGCTCATGGCTCTCTTGATGAGATAATCAGCATAATGCCGGTATGCAGGCATGAAGCTTGCTCCTTGTCGCTTCCTGTGAGCATATTATTTATTCACCTCCGAGGTTTTTGACAAAAGCCTCACAATCATGAACATCCTTGATCTTCTCCAATTTCCTGAGCAACTGATTACACTGAGAGAAACTCAATCGATTCACGGCCACGAGCGCAGCGGCGGAAACATCAGGAAACTTATTGAAAATGACCTGCTGGCAAGTTGCCCTGATCTCTTGTTCTGCCTTTTCCAACTCCGCCTGTTGTAATTTCCCTTCAAATTCCTGTGTCAGTCTTTTAACCACAGGAGCAACCAGAACCTCTTCATAAATCTTTCTGGCAGGTTCAGGCATAGTATCGACAAACGATTTCATTTTGAGACCTCCTTCATCGAAGAAATGAACCAGCTCAGGCAGGTCTTTAAAAAGCACCATTGTCTCATAAAATATCCTGCCATACTGTGTCTTATTCCAGATACAATCCAAAAAGCTCTTCAATGCCTCTAATCGGCCCATCGCCTCCTGAAGGCTGTCTTTGCTCAGCCATAATCTTCTTGCCCAATAGCTCAACAGCATGCTGCTGAATGATCTGTCGAGAACACTCTCCACCTCAGCCTGACACCAGTTCCGGGAAAGGCTCCCGAAATAGTCTTGATAGAAACCCTCATCGATCGGGTACAGATTGATCGAGGCAAAGCCGATGAAGGTTCGTGGTCCCAGGATATTGGTAATCTCAAGAAAAGGACAGGGCTTCCTGTCGATCCGGTGGATCGGGGAATCAGAAAGAGAGACGATGAGTGCAATCAGGGCCTTTCTCTTTTGTCCGGGCTCAAGGACAGCGGCCTCCTGCCTGAGCAGTTGATAGATGTCCTCAACCTCCAGGGAATCTTCCCCCTCGATGATAACCCTGGCATTATGAAAGAGGAATCCCCCATCCAGGGTTTCCTGCTTGATGGCCTTGTTCAGGTCTTCCCTCTTCAACGGACCTTCAAACTTCTGGATATCCTTGCCTAATCCGATAACCTTCTGTTGCCAGAAGGAATCGGTAAAAAGCACATGCCGCAGGAAATCATCCATTGAGCCAAGATCGCTCATGGCTCTCTTGATGAGATAATCAGCATAATGCCGGTATGCAGGCATGAAGCTTGCTCCCTTGTTGTCTCGTATCTGTTGCTTTCTCTAAGATTGCTCTGTAATTTAATTGTACCTGATAAGCCTCTGTTAGACAATAGAAAATAAAAAAATGAACTTTCTTCCGAAAATTTTGGGGGGCAGGTCTCGAATTAATGTAATTCAATATCTGGCCCCTGCTATTTCTATGGCTCTGCCAAAAAAGGAGGCTACCACTGTTCTTTATAGATATTAGCATTATAACTATAATTATTAGTATATTCAAATAAAATGACATCAGTTCATGCGGCTACACTTCTGCGCAACGAGCGGATAATTTCGAAACCTTCCCTCTGTGCCTTTATGTCTGGTCTGCGGTTCACTGCTTACCTGCCGCCACCAGGATGACTGGCCGGTAAAAGTTAATATTCCGGGTTACATTTCTCCTTATTTTGGTGTACAATGGGGATTCTCCATGTACTATTCGAGGAAAGAAATCAGCCGGAGGTAATCATGCTCGAAACAGACACCAGGTATGACGAGAGTAAAATCAAGACACTCTCGTCATTGGAACACATCCGACTTCGCTATGGGATGTATATTGGCCGACTGGGAGACGGCTCGGACCACGATGATGGCATCTATATCCTGATGAAAGAGGTAATTGACAACGCCGTAGACGAGTATGTCATGGGCTATGGGAAAAAGATTATTATCCGGATCGGGGATGATAACCTGGTCAGCGTGCGCGATTTTGGCCGCGGGATCCCGCTGGGGAAAGTAATTGATTGTGTTTCCCGGATCAATACGGGGGCCAAATATGATCAGGACGTATTTCGATTCTCCGTGGGGCTGAATGGAGTAGGCTGTAAAGCGGTCAATGCCCTGTCGGAGCATTTTCTGGTTCAGTCGTTCAGGGATGGCCAGTGCCGCACAGCTCACTTTACCCAGGGCGTTTTGCAGCAGGACCAGACCCTGAATATCAATGAGCCCAATGGAACCTATATCGAATTCAGGCCGGACCGGTCCATTTTCCCGGCCTATCAATTTAAACAGCACCTGGTCGAGAAGCGTCTGTGGCATTATGCCTATCTGAATACCGGCCTGGTGCTTCACTATAACGACAAGCCCATTGTTTCAAAACGAGGGCTGTTCGACCTGCTTCAGGACGAGCTTCAAGAAGCGGCCCTGTACCCGATCATCCATTATGCATCGGAGCGGCTGGAATTTTCCTTCACCCATACCGACAGCTACGGAGACACCTATTATTCCTTTGTCAACGGGCAATATACTACCGATGGCGGCACCCATCAGTCCGCATTCCGGGAAGGTGCCCTGAAAGGGATCAATGACTATGCGGGAAAATCCTTCAATGCGGCTGATGTGCGCGACGGCATGGTCGGGGCCATTGCCATCCGGATCGATGAGCCGATTTTTGAATCGCAAACCAAGAACAAGCTCGGCAACACCGATATCCGCAGTTGGATTGTCGGCGAGGTGAAGGACCAGGTTTCGGATTTCCTGCACAAAAATGCGGACATTGCCGATGCCGTGCTGAAAAAAATTGCCGCCAACGAGAAAGTCCGCCTGGAACTCCAGGGAGTGAAGAAGGAAGCACGGGAGCTGGCAAAAAAAACCTCGATCAAAGTGCCCAATTTCAGGGATTGCAAACGGCACCGGGGGGACAGTTCCCCTGAAGGGGAAAAGTCCATGATTTTTATCACCGAAGGACAATCCGCAGCAGGATCCATGATCACCTGCCGGGATGTCATGACCCAGGCTGTCTTTTCGCTGAAAGGAAAACCCTTAAACTGCTGCGATGAAGGCCTGAGCAGGGTCTATAAGAATGAAGAGCTCTACAATATCATGAAAGCCCTGGGCATCGAAGAATCCATTGACGGGCTGCGGTTTCAAAAGATCGTCCTGGCCACTGATTCCGATGTCGATGGCCTGCACATCCGCAACCTGCTCCTGACCTATTTCCTGAAATTCTTCGAGCCCCTGGTCCTGAAGCGGCATGTTTTTATCCTGGAGACCCCGCTCTTTCGGGTGAGAGACCAAAAACGCACCCTGTATTGTTACAGCGAGCGGGAGAAAGAGGCGGCAGTGAAAAAACTCGGTCCCAAGGCGGAAATCACCAGGTTCAAAGGGCTTGGAGAGATCTCGCCCAAAGAATTCGGTCAGTTCATCGGACCGGATATCCGCCTGATTGAAGTGATCGTGGATGAATTGAAAAAGGTGCCGGAGATTCTCCAGTTCTACATGGGCAAGAATACTCCGGAGAGAAAAGAATACATCATGGAAAATCTGGTTTAACGCTGGTTTTTTGATGAGAGAGGATACCCATGAGTTTGAAGAGTTTGATGGGGCAGAATTTTATCGAATATGCCTCATATGTTATCAAGGACCGGGCCATACCGGAAATCGAAGACGGGCTAAAACCGGTCCAGCGCCGTATCCTGCATTCTCTCTTTGAGATGGATGACGGCAAATTCAACAAAGTTGCCAACGTGGTCGGACACTGCATGAAGTACCACCCGCACGGTGATGCTTCGATCTACGATGCCCTGGTCAATCTGGCAAACAAGGAATATTTTATCGAGAAGCAGGGTAACTTTGGCAATATCTATACCGGCGATGCAGCCTCGGCAGCCCGTTATATTGAGTGCCGGCTGTCTGCACTGGCCAAAGAGACCCTTTTCAACAAGGACATCACCGAATATGTGGATTCCTACGATGGCCGAAACCGTGAGCCGGTATTTTTACCCTGTAAACTTCCTGCGCTCCTGCTGATGGGAGCCGAAGGGATTGCCGTGGGTATGGCCACCAGAGTCATCCCCCACAATTTTGTCGAGCTTCTCGAAGGGCAGATCAGGATTTTGAAAAACCAGGAAGTGGAGATCTATCCGGACTTCCTCCAGGGTGGGATCATGGATGCCGCCGAGTATAACCAGGGGAATGGCAAGGTCAGGGTCAGGGCGGCCATTGACATCCGCGGGCCGAAGTCTCTGGTTATCCGGGAAATCCCCTTTGGAACAACCACCGAATCCCTGATCAGCTCGATTGAAAATGCGGCCAAAAGAGGAAAGATCAAGATCGTCCAGGTCAATGACTTTACCGCCGAACAGGTGGAAATCGAGGTTATCCCGGCCAAGGGAATCAGTGCGGAAGAGCTTTTGCCTGCCCTTTACGCCTTTACGGACTGCGAAGTCTCGATCTCGACCAACCTGATCGCCATCCAGGATAACAAGCCCCGGCAGCTTACGGTCAATGAGGTGCTGCATCACAATACCCTGCTCCTTCGTGATTATCTGGAGCGGGAGCTGCGGATCAACCTGCACCACCAGCAGGAAAAGTGGCATGAGAAGACGCTGATCCAGATATTTATCGAAAACCGCATCTATAAGGATATCGAAGAGAAAAAGAGTTACGATGAAGTGCAGCAGGCTGTTTTGCAGGGGGTGAACCGCTTTCGCCATCTGCTGCAGCGTGATGTAACCATGGAAGATGTCGAGCTTCTGCTCCAGATTCAGATCAAGCGGATCTCCCGGTTCGATCTTGACAAGAACCTTAAGGAAATCCAGGAGATTCAAAAGAATATCCAGCAAATTCAAAAAGATCTGGATGATTTGACCGGTTACGCCATCCGCTATATCCAGAAACTTTTGAAAAAGTACGGCCATCTCTACCCCCGGAGAACCAGGATCCAGACCTTCGGAAGCATTGACGCCAAAAAGGTCGCCCTGGCCAATGTCAAAGTACGGTATGACGAGGAGAAGGGGTATCTGGGAACGGAAGTAAAAGAGGGCAGGATCATCACGGTCAGTGACTATGACCGTATCCTGTGTATTCAGCGCAACGGCACCTATATCGTGACCGCGATTCCCAAGAAAAAATTTATCGGTGCTGACCTGCTCTATGTAGACAAATTCGATAAGGATGTCCTGTTCAATCTCATCTACTGCGATCCTGATTCAGGACTGTCCTATTGTAAAAGGTTTCGGATTGAAAAATTTATCCTGGATAAAGAATACCCGCTCTTTAAGGCCGGAGGCAAGGTTCAGGCATTTGCTGCTGGCGAGCAGTTTCGGGTGAAAGTAAAATACCGTCCGCAATCGCGGATGAAAATAACCTCCGAAGTACTGGATTTTGGAGGCCAGTTAGTCAAGGGAGTGACCAGTGTGGGAAACCGGGTATCGACTAAAGAAATTGCTCACATCAGTCTGGTGGTTGAAAAGTTTGTCCAGGAAACAATAGTGTAAAAAGGAGGGATAGAGGACTTGGGACTGCTAAAACTTTTTTCCGGCAAAAAACCTGAAGAGTATGAGCAAAAAGGGGATGCGCTGTTTGCGGCGAAAGAATATGGAGCTGCCAAGATAGAGTATGAGGCTGCTTTGGACAGGCTGGAGAAGGTATGCCCGGACAACGAGGACCTCAAATCCAGGCTCGGCCAAAAGCTCATCCAGGCCAAAGACAGTCTGGCCCGGATGCATCAGCAGACAGGACAGGAGCTTTTGGACTCCGACAATTTCGAGCAGGCTGAGGAAAAGCTTCGCCTGGCTCTGGAACTGGCCGAGGATCCCGAGCTGGTGGTTGAGATCGAAGGGCAGTTGCGGGAAATTGAAAACCGCATGACTGAAGAGATCGATGATTTTCCTCACCTTGACCTGAGCAAAGGGGATGTTGAAGATCCGGATTATCAGGAGCGGGTGGATGAGTATTTCACTATCCTGTGCGGCTCATTGCCCGAAAAAATGGCTGAGGCTTACCAGGGCTATGGAGATGACTTTAAGATAGGCTATGTAGCCTTGAATCATGGAGATTTCGACCTTGCGCTGGCCAGGCTTGAGCAGGCCATGCAGGACAACCCCTATCCCAGCTTTATCCCCCTGGAGATGGCCAAGGTGCATCTCAACCTCAATCAATATGAGGTTTCGATTCCGCTGCTGGAGAGCCTTTTGAAAGCTCATCCTGATCTTATGCAGGGGTATCAGCTCCTCTGCGAGGCACATTGGGGAATGGGAAATTTTGACCTGGCACAGAAGACGCTTTCCTCCCTCCCCGATGAACTGGCCGATTCATTGCCCGCTCACCTGCTGCGCGGAGAAACACTGTTTCGGGCCGGGCAATATAAGGAGGCGGAATCTTTCTACCTCGAGTGCATGGAATCCTTCGGCTGGGATGAAAATCTTGCCCGTGCTTTAGCCATAACCTATGAAGTGCTGGGAGAAAAGGAAAAAGCCCGCAATCTGTTTGGCGAAATCATGGATGAATGCCGCGGCTGCGGCTTCCGGATCGACCCGTTCATCAAGCAAAAATTTGCAGACCTCTGGCTTGAGTCCGGAGGAGAGTGCACGACCAAGATCCTGGAATTGTACCTTTCCCTGGTTCACGAAGATCCCGACAACAGGGTTCATTACTACCGGAAGATCAGCCAGATTTATTCAGCCCAGGGGAATGAAAAGGAAGCCCGGCGCTATCAGTTGTTTGCCAAAAAGCTCCAGGCCGAGAAGCAGGAGGAGGCATCATCCGATGCTGAGTCCGATCCGCAGATCAATTTCGAAAGCTGTGAGGGTGAAGAATAAATGCCTGGGTTGAAGCTGAAACCGCTGCATGATCCCTCCGTGGGTGTGCTCAGAGTGGTCGGCCTGATGTCCGGAACCGGCTCCAATCTGCAAAAGATCATCGAATGGGGAGAATCGCTCAAAAGTGAGAGGGGGCAGGCTGTGTACCAGGTGGTGGCTATTTTCACTGACACCGCTGGCAGCAGGGCGGGTGAAATCGGAAAATGCCATGACATCCCGGTGGTAATCCGGGACCTTGAGGGATTTTATGCTCACCGGGGAAGGCCCCGAAGCGATTTACAGCTCAGGGAGGAATTTGACCGCGAGACGGTCAAAGCACTCTCCCCCTTTGAAGCCAGGGCGGCCGTCTATGCCGGGTATATGAGTATCGCCACCCGGCCGCTGACAGAAGCATACCTTGGAGTGAATGTCCATCCTGCTGACCTGTCAATCGAGGTTGGCGGAAGGCGCAGGTTTACCGGCAGCCAGGCGGTGAGAGATGCAATCCTGGCCGGTGAGCCTTTCCTGCGCTCGACTACCCATATCGTTGAACCTACCGTTGACGGCGGGCGAATCCTCATGATCTCTCCTCCCCTGCCGGTCAGAGCGGAGGGGGGCTGTGATCCCAGGAGCCCGGAACTGATCCGGAAGGTGGCGCACGATTATCAGGAGCGCCTGAAAAAGGCCGGCGACTGGGTCATCTTCCCAAGGACCTTGCAGTATATCGCCGAAGGAAGATACGCCCAGGATGAAGAAGGGCAACTTTTCTTCGACGGCCAGCCGATACCGCGAGGGGTGAGGCTCGAGAAGTAAGGCATGATTGCCTGACAGGATAGGCGTATGACGTTCTGAAAGGGCGGCATTATTCTTCAGTCAGGTCGCATTGGCACCTGATATGTCCTACTCACACCGTTTCTTAATTCATAAACCTTATTTCGTGCTCTGCCTCAAGTCTGCAATACACTACCTGCAATTAAATTTCCAAAATACCTTTTGACTATCTATACAATGGGTATTATTATTGTTATATACTTATCATTTTAGAAATATGGGGAAATGTAAATTTGAAAGGCATCAAAACACAATTGCTTGAAATTTTAAGGAGAGAAATAAACAATGAAAATCAAAATGACTATGATTTATTGGAAGGAGGGGGAATTTTGGCTTGGGAAACTTCTGGAACATCCAGAAATCATGACTCAGGGAGAAACATTGGAAGAATTAGAAGAAAATATTAAAGATGCCTATATAACGATGGCCTTGGATGATGTACCAGAAGAATATGAAACGAAAGAAATAAGTATATGAATCAAAGGGGATTAGTTCGTAAGCTATTGAAAGACGGATGTATTCTTTTAAGGCATGGATCAAGGCATGATATGAGCTTCTACTTACAAAAAGAAGAGCTTGGAAGTTTGAGGTCACAAATTGTGACCTCAAAGGTGGCTGAAAGGGATATAATATAGAGCGTACCTAGGGAAGGTGGTCTCCACTCTTGGTGGTATAATCCAGTATTGAACACAAGGTCTGCCATTTCCAGGCATACTGAAATAATAGATACTCTGGTAAATAAAAAGGGAAAAGGGTAATGTTTGACCGGGACTTGGCTATGATGTATGGAGTAGAGACCAGAGTATTGAATCAGGCAGTGAGAAGGAACATAGCCCGCTTTCCAGATGATTTCATGTTTCGGCTAACCAAAGAAGAGATGGAAAATTGGAGGTCACAAATTGTGATTTCCAATTCTGACAAAATGGGCTTGAGACACAAACCCTTAGCCTTCACAGAGTTGGGAATTGCTATGCTTTCCAGTGTGCTCAACAGCGAAAGAGCCATACAAGTAAATATCCAGATCATGAAAATCTTTACCAAAATGCGGGAAATGCTCATAAACTATCAGGAGATCAAGCAGAGAATTGATGATATGGAACGAAGGTACTGTTACCTTAACGGCTGTGGCTGAGCGGCTGGTAAAAAATGCTATTATGGCTGAAGTTGATGAAGATGTTGCAGCAGTATGGCAAACCATTATTGAAGACGAAACCGGCGGTGAATGGCTAAGGAAACAGATCAGTAATTTTACATAGAGAACATTCCCATGCAAAATACTCATCATGAGAAAAAATATGAGCTTCTTATTGGAAGAAATCTAAACTGGATTCGAGAAGACAGAGAATTTTCTCAAGATGCGAAGCGTTTATCCGGAACGAGACTTATACAACAAAAAATCATTGCCCCCTGTCTTTAAGTGACAAGTGTTTTTGAGGTCACAAATTGTGACCTCAAACAGTCAGGATGACTTATCGTAACATCAGGCAATCATGAATCCGACCATCATCGGTGAAACATTAATCTCCTGTCTTGGCCTGGGGGCCGGATATCCGGCAGCGGACGAGTTCGCGGAGCTATCGCCCGCTGACTGGGACAGGATCGTACGGCAGGCGATCAGGTTTCAAGTGGCTCCCCTGCTCTATCACCGGCTGAAAGCCGCCGGTTCCGAAACCGTCATTCCCCTTCCTGTTACCCGGAAGCTGCGGGAGAGTTACCACGCCAATGCCTTGAAGAATATGCACCTGTACGAGGAGCTATCAACCATTGTCCGGACATTCCAGGATCATGGCCTTGCGGTCATTGTCCTGAAAGGTGCGCACCTGGCCAAGGTTGTTTACGGTAATATTGCTCTTCGGCGGATGTGTGATCTGGACCTTCTGGTTAAAAGAAAAGACCTGGCAGCAGCGGTGAAGGTATTATCGGGCATTGGCTATCATCCCGCCAGGCCCTTTGAGATCGAGGAGGTATGTACCCAAAGTCGCCATCTGCCTCCCTTTGTCAAAGACAAGTCCGTCCCGATCGAGATTCACTGGCACATCGAGCCTCCCGATACTCCCTTTACCGTAGATATTGACGGGCTGTGGCAAAGAGCACGGCCAATGGTGGTCAATGACGTCCAAATGCCGGTCTTATCCCCCGAGGACCTGATGCTGCATCTGTGCCTGCATGCGGTCCAGCATATCCTGGAAGGTGTGGGGTTAAGGCCATTGTGTGACCTGACCGAAACCATGAAGCGCTATCAGGCTGAAATGGATTGGCAGAAGCTCCTGGATCGCTCCAGGGAGTGGGGGACGGACAGGCCCCTCTATCTCATGCTCTCTCTCATCAGGGAATTGGGGGGGCAGGCTGCTTCGGGAAATCTCCTCGACATTCTCAAATCAAATCCTGTCGAGCCGCAGTTTGTGGCTGGATTGAAAGCTCATACCATGATGAAGACGAGCGACTGCCTGGCCCTGACGACGGATGTCGCCCGGTTTTGGAGACCAGAAAGCCCCACCGAGAGGATAGCCCTTCTTGTGAAAAAGGCATTCCCCTCCCGGGAATACCTGGCCAGGATATATCAGGTGCCTCAGGACTCAGCCCGGATATATTTCTACTATCCGGTGCGTATGAAGGATCTGCTCCTTCGCTACGGATATACCCTGTGGCGGCTGTTTCGCCGTGACGCCCAAGTAGTACCCCTGGCCAGGCTTGAGAGCAGCCAGCTTGCCCTCAGAGACTGGCTCATGTCGCGCTGAGTGAAATTTAAAAAGCCCGCAGAGATGGTATCTCTCATGCAGGCTTTTTCATTGGAGTGAGCAAAAGCTCAGGGGCACAGTGAAGATGCCCCTGAGCTTTGCATCCCTTTAGGACTTGAGATTTCCGATTAGATAGCAAGACCTCCAGCACCCAGACCAGCGATTCCGCCCAAACCGCCTAGGCCACCAAGCATTCCCAAGCCACCCAGACCAGCGTACGCACCGCCCAGGCCGCCATACAGTCCGCCGCCGTAGAGGCCGCCCAGACCGCCATACATGCTGCCTAAGCCTCCATATAAGCCGCCCAGACCGCCATATAAACCACCCAGGCCACCGTACACGCCACCTAATCCGCCATACAGACCGCCGCCATACATTCCATAACCGGCGTATGTGGCTGGATATGACATATACCCGGCTCCTCCGTATGCGGAATAGCCTGGGTATGATCCGTATGTGGAGTAGCTTGGGTAGGTACCGTATGTGCTTCCATAGGTGGAGTAGCTTGGGTACGATCTATACGCGCTGCTTCCATATGAAGAATAGCCTGGGTACGATCCATAACCGGTACTTCCATAGGTTCCGTAGGTGGAATAGGACGGATACGATCCGTATGATGCAGTATATTGTGCCTGTGAAAGGTTAGTGAAAAGGAAAAGCCCAAAAAAGACAACTAAGGTAAATACTCCGTATCTAACTTCATTTTTACAACACATACTCTTTAACCTCATTTGCTTACCTGATTATCATAATATAATATACTTTAAAAACCTAAATAACCAAATACTCACCGATAAACTTCGCAAAACCGCTTTACTTTATTACTGCACTTAAACTTTTATTCTGCCCCCTCTTTACCCTCCTTATAGTGAAACCTGAATTATGATGCCTCTATATTTGCAATCACCTGATCCAGCACTTGAAACATCTGACTGTTTTTACTGACACATTCATAGGCACCAAGTTCCCTGGCCTTCGAAACGTTGCTTTGATCAAGGTAAGAAGAAACCATAATTACCTTCATATCAGGATTGATGTCTCTGGCTGTCCGGAGAAGATCAAGCCCATCTATGCCATTGAGATGAAGATCAAGCAACAAGAGATCAAATTTGCCAGCAGTTATCCTGTCCTGAAATTCTTTATCTGAAGTGCTGATCTCGACTTCGTAACCCTTTTGGATGAGGTGATACTTTAGAGCATTACAAAGGATAATTTCATCATCCACAATCAAAATTCTGCTAATCTTACTAACCATGATGTCCACACGTCCACATACCATACCTGGAGCTCTTGTAAAAGTTCCGGTAGAGAAACGAGGTGCAGGCAAAAATACCTCCTCATTTCACCAAGTTGTTTAAATTTAAGGATTAGTCACACGGAAGGAGCCTGTCTGTCTGACAATTTCTCTCAGCATTTCGGTTCAGTGCAGCTCAGGGATCCATACAGGCATCATTTCATGCTTGTTGCCTTTCTGGTGGATCCTGATCCTTCAATTTGCCGGGAAGCAACCTGACGTATTCTTGCAATTGAGAAATGCATTTATCAGGCCAGACTTGATTAAAGTGGGTTTTGGAAATTTCCTGCTATATTTTCCCGGTATATTAAGGGGATGATTGACAGGAGCGCTCCTTGATGCAGAGGCGCAAAGTCCCGGAATGAGATGGTTACCAGTCCCTCAGCATCCCAAAATGGAATGATTGATGCCGGGAGCCTGGAGAGATCATCGCTCCGGCTTCGTATCGTCGAAACCGGCCAGTTTCCGGAAAAGTGTGGACCTTCCGATCCCCAGGAGTTTGGCGGCCTGTTCTTTATTGCCGCCGGTATGTCTCAGGGCTTTCAGGATGTGGTCCCTTTCCATGTCGGCCAGGGTCTGAAACTCCCCCTGACTCTGGTTTCCGCCAGATGAAAGATGCACTGGGCGGGTACTTATCGGTTCGGCAAAAAACATTTCCCCCTTGGGAAAGTGCAGGGAAGCGGGGGTAATACGGTCGCTCTCTTCGATAATCATGGCCCGCTCGATAATGTTTTTCAGTTCCCTGATATTTCCGGGATAGGTATACTGAACCAAAAGCTGGCCAGTCTCATGATGGAGTCCCTGAATATTGAGGTGGAACTCCCGGTTAAATCTTTGGATGAAGAAATCGGACAGAGGGATGATATCGTCTCTGCGCTCTCTCAAAGGCGGGATGGTAATGGGAAATACATTGAGCCGGTAAAAAAGGTCCTCCCTGAATTCAGCGCTGATAACCTTTTTTGCCAGGTCCCGGTTTGTGGCCGCTATCACCCGGATATCCACTTTGCGGTCAACCGTGCTTCCGATTCTCCGGAAGGTCCGCTGTTCAAGAAAGCGAAGCAACTTGGCCTGTACGGAAAGGTTTAAGGTGGCGATTTCATCCAGAAACAGGGTCCCGCCATCGGCCAGCTCAAGTAAGCCCTGCTTTGCACTCTTGGCATCCGTGAAGGCTCCCTTTTCAAAACCAAAAAGCTCACTCTCAACCAGTGAGCCGGGTAAGGCTGAGCAACTGATATCGACAAAGACCTTGTCCGGATTCGGGCTGAGATTATGGATTGTCCTGGCCACCACCTCTTTGCCCGTACCGCTCTCGCCGGTAATGAGTACCGTGCTGTGTTCTTTTTTGGCAATTTTTTCAATTAATCCATAAACCTGCTTCATCTCGGTGCTTTCCGTGATCAGATGATATTGGTTGATTCTCTCCTGGGCCTGCCTTTTCAGAAGAGCATGTTCCTTTGCCAGGTTATGGGCTTTGAGAGCTTTTTTTGCCACCAGCCTTACCGCTTCGTCCATACTCGATGATTTGATGAGATAATCGTCTGCACCTTGCTTCATGGCCTCAATCGCATCGTGGATGTCCTGCGAGGCGCTCAGGATGATAACCGGCAGATCGGGATGATCGGCCTTGATGCCTTCCAGGGTCTGAAAACCATTGATTCCGGGCATGGAAAGGTCAAGCAGTACCAGGTCAAAGTCCTCCCTGGTGAGCCTTGCCAGGGCAGCTTCCCCGCTGGGGACAGGAAAACCGGCCAGACCCTCGGATTCAAGGCAGCGGCTTAAGCTTCTGGCCATCAATTGATCATCGTCAACAATGAGAACCCGGTAAGCCATAGCTCTCCCACACCTGCATCTTCCAGACAATTCATAAGCTGACAGGGATACTTATCCTGACGGTAGTACCTTGTCCTTCCTGACTCTGGATAGTTATCGAGCCTTTATGCAGCTCTATTATTCTGAAGGCAATCGAAAGCCCCAATCCTGTGCCCTGCGGGGATTTGGTAAAGAATGGATCGAATACGTAAGGCAGGTCCTCCTCTTTGATACCAGACCCATTATCCTGAATGGTTATCTGTACCTGCCCTGTTTGGCCGCGCCGTCCTTCATGCCCGCCGGTCTTTTCAGGCAGGGCAGTTGTTGTAATGGTGATTTCACCGCCACCCGGCATGGCTGTTAAGGAATTGAGAAATATATTAAAGAAAACCTGCTGCATTTTTGAGGGGTCAATCATGACCTTGGGAATCTTCAGGTCGTAGACCTTTTTGACCTTGACCATACCCAAGCTTAACTTCCTGCTCAATAAACTTAAGGTATTGTCAATCGGCTGATGGATGTTTGTTTTCTTCAAGGCAAAAGGGCTGGGTTTGGCAAAGTTCATGAGATTTTCAAGAAGACTCTCCAGCCGCTGGACCTCGTGCAGGATGCTTTCAATATCTTGATAGATCGTATCTTTTTGGTTTAACCGCTCCATAACGGATACGGCCATCAGTCCGATGCCTGCCAGGGGGTTCTTGATTTCGTGGACGATGGAGGAGGCAAGCTCGCCCATGATTTTCAGTCTTCCCTGATGCTGGATTTCCTGCTGCATCTTTATTTCCCTGGTTACAATCCGGCCAATCTCGAATACTCCCTGCAACGATCCCTGTTCATTATAAATGGGATGCCGGGTGATATAAACATTGTCATTTCCAATAGAGATCAATAACTTCTCAGCAGTCCCGTTCTCAATCTTCGTATGCAGAATCGGACAATCTTCACACGGGTCCTGCCGCTCACGGATGATAGCGTAGCATTTACTTCCAATGCATTCATGAGCGGATTTGGTCAATAATTTTTCATAAGCCTTATTGACCATTAAGATAGTGTAGTCGGTGTCAATAAGCGATACAATATCAGCCACCCCGTAGAAAATGCCTTTAAATCTATCCCGGTAATCCATAAATTAACCGACTGGCTCCATTCCTCAACAAGAAAGGGTATTCCTCGAAGACCTTATACTATAATTATATTTTCTTCAAAACAGATGTCAAGGCAAGATGCCCAAGCCCAAATGTTCCCCATCTTCCCAATCTGGCAACGACACATCATTGAAGGGACAGGCCCCTTGCTTGCCTTGGGCGGCTACAGCAGGAGAGACTCTCTGGCAGGGGCTGCCCCTCCAGGAGAATACAGGTAGCCTGAAAAAGATGGGAAACATCTGGCCCAAACCAGCCACTATAATCGATTCTTCTTGACTAGATCGTGATCCAGGATGGATAATATTTTTGCATGGGGATTGAAAAACTGTAATTTCTCCCTGTAATTTCGTGGAGATTTTTGGGAAAGCTTTTAGCCTGATCCAAGATATTACCATTAGCTCAGGAAAAGCCATATGAAACAAGTAGTCATAGAGAATCCGATCTTAAACTCGCCCTTTACCGAACCCAATAGGCATTTTTGTTTTACCGATGAGGGCATATCCAATGAAGTTATTGATGGCCGCCGTGCCAGCTCTTATTTTGTTCCTATCGCACGGCCACGGAAGAAGAGCAGGCAAAAATCACTGTTCGAGACTGAATGGACACAGGACCGCATTGTAGAAAACCAGGTTATTAATCAGATCCGCCAACGGGTCGGTATCTGGCGCAAAGGCGGCTATGTCGGCGTGACGCCTGTTACGAGTCGCCTTCTGCACCACTGGACCGATCCTGACCGTGACAGGAAATTGTTTTTTTGCCAGATTGAGGCACTTGAAACAGCGATTTACATCACCGAAGTCGCCCGGAAATACGGTGATGCCTGGATTGAAAACACCCTGCGTGAGGCAAACGACACATCGAACCCCGGCCTGCCCCGCATGGCTTTCAAAATGGCTACAGGAGCAGGGAAAACGGTAGTCATGGCCATGCTTATTGCCTGGCATGCCTTGAACAAATTAGCCAATCCCCATGATGCCCGTTTTTCCGATACGTTTTTGCTGATTACACCGGGCATAACTATCCGTGACCGGCTGCGTGTGCTTTTGCCCAATGATCCCAATAACTATTACCGCCAGCGGGATATTCTTCCCCGTTATCTCCTGGAGCAGCTTGACCGGGCCAGGATTCTGATCACCAATTTTCATGCTTTTCTGTTGCGGGAGAAAGTCACTGCCGGAAAACTCACCAAAGCTATCCTGGCCGGAAATGCCACCGGAGCTTTCACCGAGACACCGGACCAGATGGTGCGCCGCGTATGCCGTGAGCTCGGCAATAAAAAGAACATCATCATTATTAACGATGAGGCACATCACTGTTATCGCCGCAAACCCGATGACCTTATTGCCAATAATTCCCTTGATGGAGCGGGTGAGAAGCTTACCGCTGAAGATCGCAGGGAAGCACAGAAGCGTGATGAAGAAGCCCGGATCTGGATTTCAGGCATCGAAGCTGTAAAGTCCAAGATCGGGGTCAAGGCCATCTATGATTTGTCAGCTACGCCTTTTTTTCTGCGCGGCTCCGGGTATCCCGAAGGAACGCTCTTCCCGTGGGTTGTCTCCGACTTTTCCCTTATCGATGCCATAGAGTCCGGTATTGTCAAGGTGCCCCGCGTGCCCGTAGCTGACGATTCCGTGACCGGAGAGCAGCCCACCTATCGTGACCTTTGGCTGCGCATCCGTGAGCACCTGCCCCGCAAAGGCAGGAGAACCGAAAAGCTGGGCGGTGAGCCAAAACTTCCGCTGGAACTGCAAGGTGCACTCCACAGCCTCTCCAGCAACTACGAAAAATATTACCGCCTGTGGGAGAGCAATGCCGAAGCCAGGGCCAAGGGCATCACTCCGCCGGTATTTATCGTGGTCTGCAACAATACCAATGTCTCGAAGCTTGTCTTTGATTATATTGCCGGATGGGAAAAACAGGTCGGAGAACGCAGAATTATTCAGGCTGGAGCTTTGGAAATTTTCCGCAACGATGACGGCCGTGGCGACTGGCTCCACCGCCCAAACACGATCCTGGTCGATAGTGAACAGCTTGAATCCGGGGAGGCCATGAGCCAGGAGTTCAAGAAAATCGTTGCCCGTGAAATTGAGGAGTTCAAAGCTGAATACTGCCTGCGTTTTCCTGGTCGCAGCATCGAAAGCATTACCGACGAAGAGCTGCTGCGCGAGGTAATGAATACTGTCGGCAAGCAGGGTAAGCTGGGAGAAGGGATCAAGTGTGTGGTCAGTGTATCCATGCTCACTGAAGGCTGGGACGCCAACACCGTTACCCACATTCTTGGTGTGCGTGCTTTTGGCACTCAACTGTTGTGCGAGCAGGTGGTCGGACGGGCACTGCGGCGCATGCGTTACGCTGTCAATGACCAGGGCAGGTTCGACCCGGAATACGCCGAAGTTTACGGCGTGCCCTTTTCGTTTATCCCCTGCTCCGGCTCCAGCCCGAATCCCAGGCCGGGTCCGATGCCGACCCGCGTGCATGCCATTGAAGAGCGAATCGCCTGTGAGATCACCTTTCCGCGACTCCTTGGCTACCGATACAATGTGGCCTGCGAGCGGCTGAGAGCCACTTTCACCGAGAACACCAGACTCACGCTGTCAACTGCCGATGTCCCGACCAGGACCGAAAACGCCCCCATTGTCGGTGAAAGCAGCATCCACACTCTCGATGACCTGAAGCGTCGGCGGCCAAATGAAGTTGCCTTCCTCCTGGCCAAACTCACCCTTGAAAAGTATTTCCGTGATGACGGCGGTTATGACAAACCCTGGCTCTTTCCTCAACTGCTTGGCATCGCCAGGCAGTGGCTGACCGAGTGCCTGACTTTAAAAGACAGCACCTTCCTGCAACTGCTGCTGCTCATTCAGTTTGCCCATGACGCTGCTGACCTTATTTATCAGGCCATCATTCAGTCAACCGACAGTACTCTGACGATTAAGCCTATCCTTCGACCCTATGATACGCTCGGATCGACCCGCTTCGTGGACTTCGATACCACCCGTCCGGTATATGCTACCCTGGCCGATAAGTGCCATGTCTCTCATACTGTGCTGGACAGCAACTGGGAAGCAAAGATGGAAGAAACGCTGGAGGCGATGGATGAGGTAATCCGCTATGTAAAGAACCACAACCTCGGGTTCACCATCCCCTATACGATCAACGGTGAGGAGCGGCAATATATCCCGGATTTCATTGCCTGCATTGATGATGGCCGGGGGAATGAGGACCTGCTCAACCTCATCATCGAGGTTACCGGCGAAAAGAAGAAGGATAAGGCAGCCAAGGTGATGACTGCCCGCACTCTGTGGGTCCCGGCGATCAATAACCACGGCGGCTTTGGCCGCTGGGCCTTTCTTGAAATTGCCGATCCCTGGAATGCCCGGCATATCATCCGAGATTATCTCAGGGAACCGGTCGGCTCAAGATAAGGGGAGAGAAGCTGGATATCAGTGGGGATTCTCCTGGGAGTGGAATGGGTGTAAACAAAAGAACCTGCCTTGAGTTATAATAATAAATGGAAGCCCCATTTCTCAAGAGAGGGTGGAACCGAGCGTGTTAGAGAGCGAAGGAGTGAAGAGTGAAAAAGGTAGATATTTACGATCGCAGCCTCAAGGTTCTGGCCAGGCATTACCCGAAAATATTTTTGAGCCTTTTAATCGAATCTGTCGAGAATTTCAAGATCAGGGTGGAAAACCCTGAGATTAACCTGCCGGAGAAGCGAATAGATTATGCATGGAGGGTAAGCGATGGTAAGCAGGAGGCTTACTTTGTCTTTGAATTCCAGTTTCGGGCCAGTCGGAAGGCTTTGCGCAGCGCCTACGCCAAGTGTGCCCTGATACATGAGGCTATGGGGCTTCCTGCAATCGGGGTCATCCTCTATCTGAGGGAGAAGGGTTCCCATAAAGACAGCTATGAGGTCGGCTTCCATGGCTGCACCAATACCTACCGCTTTGAAACCAACACCTGTGGGAGTGCCGGGAAGAGATCGAGAGCGGGAAGAGGAAAGAGCTTGCGCCCTTTTTAATTCTGATGGCCGATCACCCCGATGAGAAGGTACTGCGCAGGGAAAAGGAACTGATCGGGCAGGTGAAGGATGAGAAGGCGAGGGCAAATCTGTTATCAATAGCCATGACCTTGGCTTTTCGTCACTTTAAAGAGAAGTGGGTAAAAGAATATTTTGCGGAGGAAATGACCATGATCAAATCAGCCAATATTGTCCAGGAATGGATTGATGAGGCAACCGAGAAGGGAATCCAGCAGGGAATTCAGCAAGGTGCGCAGGAGTCGATCAAAGAGGTACTGGAAGCACGGTTTAACCTTGTTCCTGATGAGCTGGTACAATCAATCAGGCAGGTCAATGAGCTTGCCATATTGCACAAGCTCCTGAAGAAAGCAGCCGTGGTTAATTCACTGGAGGAGTTTCAAAGTATTGTGAAGATACTCCTGTAAGTCTCCACCGTGTAAGTTTGTGGCTGGGCATTCTACCGGGGGGGAGAACCGAGGAACAAAAAATGAAAAAGGTTAAGCCGTATGATCGCAGCCTCAAGATTCTGGCCAAGTATCATCCTCATATCTTTCTCAGTCTGCTGATTGATCCTGCCGAGGTTGAGGGGCTGGAGATCACGGTTGAAAACCCTGAGCTTAATCTGCCTGAGATGCGGTGCGATTACGCATGGCACGTGAGCAGGGGTGATGAGGAAGGGTATTTTATCTTTGAATTTCAACTCAAGCCTGACCGTGAGGCGTTAAAGAGTGCCTTCATCAAGTGTGCCCTCCTGCACGGGGACACAGGTTTGCCAGTCGTTGGGGTGATTCTCTATCTGACCAGGAGCACTTGTCAGCACAGCTATGAGGTCAGTCTGCATGGCCGCTCGAATCAATACCGCTTTGAAACCATACACCTGTGGGAGTACCGGGAAGAGATCGAGAGCGGGAAGAGGAAAGAGCTTGCGCCCTTTTTAATCCTGATGGCCGACCATCCCGATGAGAAGGTATTGCGCAGGGAAAAGGAACTGATCGGGCAGGTGGAGGATGAGAAGGAAAGGGCAAATCTGTTATCAATAGCCATGACCCTGGCTCTTCGTCACTTTAAAGAGAAGTGGGTAAAAGAGTTATTTAAGGAGGAAATAGCCATGATTAAGGAAGCCAATATTTTCCAGGAATGGATTGATGAGGCAACCGAGAAGGGAATCCAGCAGGGAATCCAGCAGGGTGCGAGGGAAACTGCTCAGGAGTCGATCGTAAAGGTCCTGGAAACACGGTTTGATTTAGTTCCGGTCGAACTGATTAAATCAATAAAAAAGATCGATGAGATTTCTGCCTTGCATGAGTTGTTAAAGAAAGCTGTTGTGGTAAAGTCATTAGCCGAATTTAGAAAAATTCTCCGAATGCTGGGATGAATTCTTTGGCTACAATAAGCCATAAGGGAAGGCAACTACTCAGTTAGATAGATTGCAGGCATTTAAACTGTAGGAGGAGACACAGGGCGTCCCGACCGCAAGGAAGGCTTTTAGACTAACAGACTACAGACTACAGACTACAACAGCCTCAACAACCTGAGTAGTTGTAAGGAAAGTACATAATGGAAAAGAAAAAGAACACCCGAACGATTTCGGTTGAATCTCTGCGTCATCAGGATACGCGGATCAACATCCCCACCGAAGAGCTGCGCGATTTTGTGGCCGAGGATGAGCAGGCCCCTGAGACTCTGCTCTATCCCCGTGATCCGTCACTGGACCCGCAACTGGTGTGGAAAGGCAAGGATGAGCAGGACCGGACCGACCTGGCTGTGCCGGTTGTCCCTATCTATATCCAGGAGAAGATTCATCCACAGGCCATCATCGAAGACCTGCGGCGCGTAAAGACCGGCAGTCGCCCGGCTGAGCGGCAAATGCGCCTGTTCGATGATTTCAATGGCATCGACTTCGAGCAGTTGATTGACTTCTACCACCACGAGCAGCACTGGTCCAACCGCATGATCCTGGGCGATTCACTGCTGGTAATGGCCTCGCTGGCCGAAAAAGAAGGCTTAAAGGGCAAGGTGCAGATGATCTATATTGATCCGCCCTACGGGATCAAATTCGGCTCCAACTGGCAGGTAAGCACCAGAAAACGCGATGTGAAGGACGGCAAGCCAGAAGACGCCACCCGCCAGCCGGAACAGATCCGGGCTTTCCGCGATACCTGGAAGCTGGGAATTCACTCGTACCTGGCGTATTTGCGCGACCGGCTGGTAGTGGCGCGGGAGCTTCTGACCGAGACAGGCAGCGTGTTCGTGCAGATCGGGGATGAGAATGTACATCTGGTGCGGTGTCTGCTGGATGAGGTGTTTGGGGGGGAGAATTTTGTAAGTCAGATTGTCTTTGAGAAGACCGGAGCGAAGACGAGTGGCCTATTGGATAATGTTTTTGATGTGCTTCTCTTTTATGCAAAGAATAAAGATACTGTGAAATATCGTCAACTTTACTTAACCCGTGATGAAACCACTGGTCTTGAGCGCTATAACTATGTAGAGCTACCTACAGGCGAAAGCATTAAACTGACAAAAGCTCAACTCTCAGGCAGCGATGCGATTCCGCAAGGACGCCGATGGCGTGACACAAGTGTGCTATCACAAGGTGAATCAGCAGGCAAAACTGGAGAGCCTATTTGCCTTGCCGGTAAGACTTATTACCCAAAACCTGGCCGCCACTGGTGCACAAGCAAGGAGGGATTCAACAGGCTTTGGCAATGTAGGCGTGTAGTTGAAATCGGAAATCTATTGCAATTTAGGCGCTTTGCTGATGATTTTCCCGTTGTACCATTGAAAAATAAATGGGAGGCGACAATGATCGGCACGGAAACTACGTACGTCGTCCAGACCGCGACCAAAGTCATTGAGCGCTGCATCCTCATGACCACTGACCCTGGCGATCTGGTCCTCGACCCCACCTGCGGCAGCGGCACCACGGCATACGTTGCCGAGCAGTGGGGTCGGCGATGGATCACCATTGACACCAGCCGGGTGGCTCTGGCCCTGGCCCGTACGCGGCTCATGTCGGCCCGGTATTCCTACTACCTGCTGGCTGACTCACCCGAAGGCTCCCTCAAGGAAGCTGAATTGACCGGCAAGCTGCCGCCGCCTTGCAGGACTTCCAGCGACATCCGTAAGGGCTTTGTCTATAAGCGTGTTCCGCACGTCACGCTGAAATCGATAGCCAATAACCCGGAGATCGATGAGATCCATAGCCGCTTTCAGGCACAATCCGAGCCTCTGCGCACCGGGCTTAATCGCCTGCTTGGGCAATCCTGGGAGGAGTGGCAGATACCGCGCGAGGCCGGAGCGCAGTGGCCTGAAGAGGCCCAAGCCCTGCATGGCGGGTGGTGGCAGTTGCGCCGGGAGCGGCAACAGGCAATCGATGCTTCCATAGCCCGCCATGCTGACAGGGAAACGCTGTACGATCAGCCCTATGAAGACAGCAAGCGCGTTCGCGTCACCGGCCCATTCACGGTGGAGAGCCTGTCACCTCACCGCGTGCTCAGTACCGATGCCGATGCTGACCCTCCGGCCACCGAAGGTACCGCCCGTCGCGCCGCGATCGACTTTGCCACAATGGTTATTGAGAACCTGCACAAGGCCGGAGTGCAGAATACCCGGAAAAATGAGCGGCTCAGGTTCGATTGCCTCAGTCCTTTTGCCGGTAGATGGATCCAGGCAGCCGGAGAGTACACTGATGCCGACGGCAAGGTGAGGCGGGCAGCAGTTTCCATAGGCCCGGAGCATGGCACTGTCGGCCCGTATCAGGTGAAGGAAGCAGCCAAAGAGGCGCTGCAGGGGGTGGGTTTTGACCTGCTCGTCGTCTGCGGCTTCGCCTTTGATGCCCATGCCGGTGAAACGGCCACTGAGTTCAGCCCTCAAACAAAAGAGTCATCTGCGGGAATTACAGCCGAGCAGCAGCGACAGTATGGCAAGCTCCAGGTGCTCCTGGCCCGTATGAATCCCGATCTGGCTATGGGGGATGAATTGCTCAAGAAAACCGGCGCAGGCAACCTGTTCATGATTTTTGGCGAACCGGATGTAGACATTCAACCGCAGCAGGATGGAAAGTCCATCATAGTCAAGCTCAAAGGTGTGGATATATACGATCCCACAACCGGCCAGATCCGCAGCAGTTCAACCGATGATATCGCCTGCTGGTTTATAGACACCGACTATAACGGCGAAAGTTTTTTTGTCCGCCATGCTTACTTCAGCGGCGCTGATCGACCATACGACAAACTTAAGCGGGCCCTGCGGGCGGAAATCGACGAAAGCGCCTGGCTTTCGCTTTACAGCACGACCAGCCGCCCCTTTGAACGTCCGAAAAGCGGTAAAATCGCGGTCAAGGTCATCAATCATTATGGTGATGAAGTGCTCAAGGTATATATACTGTGAACGGGTGAATATTGAACTTCTTATTAGGAGTCAGAAGCCAGGAGTCAGAAGTCAGAAGAAAAGATAGCCTTTATTCTGACTCCTGACTCCTGACTCCTGAATTCTCGACAAAAAGTAAAGTTTTAACCCGTCTGCAGTATAACCTGTAAAAGAGACAGGTCTCATGAAGACCTTTGGCCCGCATACCGGCTGTACCACATCTGGAACATGAACAGGGTCCAGAGTTTTTTCCGGTGATCGAAGCGTCCGCTCCAGTGCTCCTGTAAAAGCTGCTGGATACAGTCGGGGTTGAATATTCCCTGGGCCTGGATTTTATCCGGGGCAAAGACTTCGGCAAACAGGGATTTCAGCTCTGCCTTGATCCACTTGGCCACGGGGATGCCAAACCCTTTTTTGGGCCGGTGGATGATCGATGGCGGCAGAAGCCCCTGTGCGCTCTGCTTGAGCAGATATTTGGTTGTCAGGCCGTGCAGTTTGAGGCGAGAGGGAAGGCGGGTGACAAAACCGACAAACTCATGGTCCAGGAAGGGGACCCGGACTTCAAGGGCATTGGCCATACTGGCCCGGTCAGCCTTGACCAGAAGGTCTTCCTGGAGATACAGCTTCATATCCAGGTAGAGGAGCGCATCCAGCCAGTCCTCTACCGGCGCGGAGCTTAGGTAAGAGCGGATAAGGGAAAATTCATCATGGCCCTGGATTGCTGCCCGAAAATCAGGGTGCAGCAGGCTCTTCTTTTCATCCGGAGTGAAGGAACCCATCCACACCTGGTGACGGATCTCATCAGGATAGCCGATGCCGGCAATGAACCGCTTGGCCCGAAAATCAAAGCTGAAATTATCAGTGGAAACCGGCAGCCGGTTGATGAATCGCTCCAGCACCCCCTGCCTGATCAGGCGGGGAATGAGGGTGTAGAGTTTGACCAGCCGGTGGGCCTGGTAGGTGTAATATCCGGCAAAGAGCTCATCTCCTCCATCGCCGCTGAGGGCCACGGTCACGAATTTCCGGCAGAATTTACACAGCAGGCAGGTGGGCAGAATCGAGGCATCCCCCAGAGGCTCATCCAGATTATCGGCCACCTGCGGCAGAACAGTCAGCAGGGTTCCGGTATCGAAGGTCTGGCTGCGGTGATTGATCCTCAAATGGTCAGCCACAATTCTGGCATACCCCGATTCATCAAAGGATTTCTCCCGAAAGCCGATATTGAAGCTGTCTACCCTGTCTGAGGCGAAATTCCTCATCAGGGCGGCGATCATCCCTGAATCGATTCCTCCACTTAAAAACGTCCCCAAAGGGACATCACTGACCAGCCTTCGCCGGACCGCCACGGCGAGCTTGTCAAGCAGCGCCTCCCGGTACTCGTGCGTACTGGCCAGGCGGATCTTGGAGCGATAGTCAAGGTCCCAGTACTGGTGAATGCGGATGCTGCCCCCCTGATTCACGGTCAGGAAGTGGCCGGGGGGAAGCTTTTGAATAGACTGAAAAATGGTTTGCGGAGCAGGGATGTATTCATAGGTGAGATACAGATTGACTGCCTGCGGGTCAATCGTGCGCACAAATCCAGGGTATTCGAGAATCGCCTTGATCTCGGACCCGAAGACAACGGCATCCCGGATGCGGGCAAAATGCAGGGGCTTTATGCCAAGCCGGTCCCTGGCCAGAAAAAGGCTTCTGTTTCTCGTATCCCAGATAGCGAAGGCAAACATGCCAACCAATTGATGAAGGCACTCGACACCCTTTTCCTCGTAGAGATGAACAAGCACCTCGGAGTCCGAGCCGCTCCTGAAGATATGGCCTCTTTCCTGCAACCCCTCGCGCAGTTCCCGGAAATTATAAATCTCCCCATTGGCCACAACCCACAGGGTCCGCTCTTCATTGGAAATCGGCTGATGGCCGGTCTCAAGATCAATGATGCTGAGGCGGCGCATGCCAATCACCGCATCCTGATCCAGATACGTGCCCATATCATCCGGCCCCCGGTGATGCATGGCCTGACACATCCGGTGGATGACCTGGGAAGCTTCCTCCCGGTGAAGGTCATAATTGATAAAGCCACAGATTCCGCACATTTTTCGTCCTATTTGAATATAGTCAATACCTTACCGACATCAGAAAAAGTCCATGAGGCGGAGCCGTGGGCCCTGCCAGGCGCTTATCCCTGGTCCGCAGGACCTGTGCGATCTGCTCAGCCGTGATTCGCCCTTTTCCCGCTTCGAGCAGCGTGCCGACGATCCGCCGGACCATTTTATGCAAAAACCCTTCGCCCCGCACAATAACAACCAGCAATGGGCCTTCCTGCCCAAGCTCAGCACAGGTGATAGTGCGGACCGTATTTTCCTTTTCGTCACCGGCTGTACTGAAAGAAAAAAAATCGTGGGTTCCCACAAACTCTGCCAGAGACTCCCTCATCCGCTCAAGATCGAGGGGAACCGGAACAAAGAGCGCATAGCGGCGAAAGAAGGGGGACCGTTCAGGCTGGCGAAGGAGATAGTAGCGGTATTCTTTCTCTTTGGCATCAAATTGAGCGTGGAAGGTGGGATGCATGTCCACAGCCTGGTGAATGACAATATCGTCCGGCAAAAGGGCATTCAGGGCGCGCATGATGACTGCCGAAGAATGGCCGCTTTCGGTGAGAAAATGGGCTGTCTGCCCCTTGGCATGCACTCCGGCATCGGTCCTTCCTGCACCGTAAACACAAACCGGATGGCCCAGAATCCTGGCCAGGCGATCCTGCAAGATTCCCTGAACAGTGACCAGCCCCGGCTGGACCTGCCAGCCATGATAGAGGGTGCCGTCATATTCAATGGTCAATTTTATGGTGCGCATGCGGGTTGTATCATAATCATGTGGCCGACGAGGACCTGGTTTTCTTTTCCCGTTCCCGGAAATGGATCTTGACCGGAATCTGCTCCATTCCCAGGAGGCTGCGCAGTTGATTCTGGAGGTAGCGGGCGTAGGAGAAATGAATAGCCTGCGGATAATTGACAAAGAAGAGAAATGTCGGCGGCTTGGTAGAAACCTGAGTCTGGTAGTAGAACTTGATTTTCCTCCCGTGGTGGAGTGGAGGAAGCTTGCTCTCGATAATCTGGCGGGTAATCCGGTTGAGCTCTCCCGTCGGCACTCTCTTGGTGTATTGGTCATACAGGGTTTCAATCAGGGGGAGAATGTTGAAGACCCGCTGGCCGGTCAGAGCGGAAACGAAAACAATCGGAGCAAACGATAAGTATGCCAATTCATATCGGATACGGTCAACGAAGGAGCCCAGGGTTTTATCGTCTTTTTCCACCAGGTCCCATTTGTTGACTACCAGAATGCAGGGCTTGCCAGCTTCATAGGCATATCCGGCAATGGTGGTATCCTGCCTGGTGACGCCTTCGACCGCATCGATCAGGATGAGCGCAACATCGCAAGCTTGCAGGTGCTTGAGAGCGGAGATGATGCTGTATTTTTCGAGGGCCTGCTCCGTCTTGCCTTTTCTGCGGATCCCGGCCGTATCGACCAGAATGTATTGCCGACGGTTGAACCGGAGGTAACTGTCAACCGAATCCCGTGTCGTTCCGGGCACATCGGTCACCAGCATGCGCTCCTGACGCAGGAAGGAATTGACCAGAGAGGATTTGCCCACATTCGGCCGGCCGATGATCGCTACCCGGATTCCCTCCTCCGCTTCCGGGCGTACGGCGGCATGATGGGGCAGTTCCTGCCCGACCGCATCCATAAGATCGGAAATTCCCACGGCATGCTCTGCCGAGATGGTGACAAATGGTGCCCCGAGAGCATAAAAATCCGCCAGCACCTGCTGGGAAGGAGAAATGTCAATTTTATTGACCACAAACAGGATTTTTTTCCTGCTTCGGTGCAGCCGCTGGATGATCTGCCGGTCTATGCCAAGGAGTCCATCCCGTGCATCCATGAGGTAGAGTACCAGGTCTGCCTCCTGGACAGCCAGGTCGGTCTGATGCTGCATCTGGACAGCGATTTCCTCCCTGGCATCCAGTTCCAGCCCGCCCGTATCGACCAGGAGGTAACTATGATCGTCGTAGGTGCAGGTGGCATACATGCGGTCACGGGTCACGCCGGGCTGGCCATCGACGATAGCCTGACGCTTGCCGATCAACCGGTTGAAAAGCGTGGATTTCCCGACATTGGGTCGGCCTACGATTGCTACTACGGGAATTGGCATGGTTAATTAGCCGATCGAAGTAGCCTGCAACCCCCGGTTAGCAGGCTGCTGCTCCTTCGCCCGATCAGAGTACCCCACCAGGGCGGTTTTCAGAACCTGGTCCATGCTCTTGACCAGAATAAACTGGGTGACTTTTTTCACCATGTCCGGAATTTCCTTGAGGTCTTTTTCATTCTCCTCAGGCAGGATCACGGTCCGGATCTCCGCCCGGTGAGCGGCCAGGACCTTTTCCTTTAATCCGCCGATGGGCAAAACCTTCCCCCGCAGGGTAATCTCTCCGGTCATGGCTACATCATTGCGGACCGGTTTTCCGGTGAAGACCGAAGCCATAGCTGTGGCCATGGTAATACCGGCCGAGGGGCCGTCTTTGGGAATAGCGCCTTCCGGTATGTGGAGATGAATGTCATTTTTCTGGAAACAGTCTCCTGAAATACCCAGCTCTTTGGCCTTGGAGCGGATGTAGCTGTAAGCGGCCTGCGCCGACTCCTGCATGACATCACCCAGTTGTCCGGTCAGGGTAAGCTCGCCTTTGCCATCCATGATGACTGCCTCGATAGGAAGGATATCTCCTCCGACTTCAGACCACGCCAGGCCGTTGGCGATGCCGATTTCATCCTCCTGGGCCTTGTCTTTCTTGGGAAACCAGGGAGGTCCAAGATATTTGGGGACACTGTGCACTCCGATCTGAACATGGGTATCCTTCCCTTTCTGAACCACCTGCCTGGCAACCTTGCGGCAGACCGAGGCGATTTCCCGTTCGAGGTTTCTCACCCCTGCCTCTCTGGTGTAGCGGTAGATGATATATTTAATCGCCTTTTCGGAGAACTCGAGGTTTTTGGCAGCCAGCCCATGAGATTTCAACTGCTTGGGGATCAGAAAGAGCGAGGCGATCTTGACCTTCTCAAGGTCCGTGTATCCGGGCAGGCGGATGACCTCCATCCGGTCCTGCAAGGGGCCGGGAATCTTGTGGATCACATTGGCCGTGGTAATGAACATGACCTCCGAAAGGTCATAATCGACCTCCAGGTAATGATCGCTGAAGGAGTGGTTCTGCTCCGGGTCCAGCACTTCGAGAAGCGCTGCCGATGGATCCCCCCGGAAATCCGTGCTCATCTTGTCGATCTCGTCCAGGAGAAAGACCGGATTTCTGGACTGGGCCTTTTTCATGCCCTGGATAATCCGCCCCGGCAAAGCACCGATATAGGTTCTGCGGTGTCCCCGGATTTCAGCTTCATCCCGGACTCCACCCAGGGAAAGACGGACAAAGTTTCTGCCCGTGGCACTGGCAATCGAGCGGGCCAGGGAGGTTTTCCCAACTCCCGGCGGGCCGACAAAGCACAGGATAGGACCTCGCATTTTTTTGACCAGCCTTCGGACAGCCAGATATTCCAGGATCCGCTCTTTGGCCTGCTCAAGCCCGTAGTGGTCATGATTCAGGATTTTTTCAGCATTTTCCAGGTTGATCTTGTCCCGGGTCTTTTTGTCCCAGGGCAGTGAGATGAGCCAATCGATATAGTTGCGGACCACCGTGGCCTCGGCTGACATCGGCGGCATCAACTCCAGCCTCTTCAGCTCGCGCAGGGCTTTATCCTGGGTTTCGGCATTCATTTTGCCCTCCCGGATTTTCTCCTCAAGCTCCTGGATTTCCGATTTCCGGTTATCCATCGTGCCCAGCTCTTTCTGAATGGCCTTCATCTGCTCCTGGAGGTAGTACTCTTTCTGGGTTTTTTCCATCTGAGTCTTTACCTGGCTGCGGATCTTCTTTTCCAGTTCCTGAATATCGATCTCGGCTGACAGGAAATTGTACAGCTTCATCAGCCGCTCTTCAGGGTCGAGACTTTCCAGAATGGCCTGCTTATTGTCCATCTTCAAAACCACGTGAGAGGCGATGATATCAGCCAGACGTCCGGGCTCTTTAATATTCGAGGCCGACTGGATCAGCTCAGGCGGAATTTTGGGATTTGATTTGGCATACTTTTCAAACTGAGTATTGATATTTCTCATTAAAGCTTCTATCTGAGGAGAATTTTCGATTTCCCGCTCACAATCGGAAGCCACGACATTGAAGAATTCATTGCTCTCGATAAATTCCTCAACCCGGCAGCGGCCTATTCCTTCGGCCAGCACCTTGATTGTGCCATCCGGAAGCTTGAGCACCTGTAAAATTTCTGCAATCGTACCGATTGCAAAAATATCTTCCACCTGGGGATCATCAACCTTGGGATTCCTTTGCGATGCAAGGATAATCTGGTTGTTATTCAGCATGGCCTTCTCGACAGCCTTGATCGACTTTGGCCTGCCGATGAACAGGGGAACGATCATATGGGGAAAAACAATAATATCCCGCAAGGGTAATAACGACAAAACCCGTGTTTGCTGATTATTCTTCTGCTTATTTTTATCCTTAAAAAACATGGGGGAAAACCTTATCCTACCTTCTCGTACAGAAAAATCGGCGTCTCATGCCGCCCGATGACATCCTTGGTGATCACGCATTCTTTGATCCCGCTGCTGTGTGAGGGTAAATCGTACATGATGTCGAGCATGACATCTTCCAGAATCGACCGTAAGCCCCGGGCTCCGGTTCCCCGGGTAATGGCCTCGTGGGCAACTGCTGACAGCGCATCGTCGGTAAACTTCAACTTGACATTCTCCAGCTCAAAAATCTTCTGATACTGCTTGATCAGGGCATTCTGAGGATCTTTGAGAATCGAGATCATCATCTCTTCATTCAATTCGGTCAGGGTGGCAATCACCGGGAAACGGCCGACAAATTCCGGAATCATGCCGAATTTTATCAAATCGATCTGCTGAACCTTGCCGATAAGATCCGAGGCGCTTTGTTCTTTTTTACTTTTGACACCGGATAAAAATCCTACCGGATTCTTATCCAGCCGTCGGCCAATGATCTTTTCCAGACCGATAAAGGCTCCTCCGCAAATGAACAGGATATCTTTGGTATCAACCTGAATATATTCCTGGTGGGGATGCTTCCTTCCTCCCTGGGGAGGAACGCTGGCTATTGTACCTTCAATAATTTTCAGCAGGGCCTGCTGCACCCCTTCACCCGAGACGTCACGGGTGATGGACGGGCTATCGGTCTTGCGGCTGATTTTATCGATTTCGTCTATATAAACAATCCCTTTTTCAGCTTTGGCAACATCGAAATCAGCAGCCTGCAAAAGTTTTAAGATGATATTCTCGACATCCTCTCCGACATATCCAGCTTCGGTGAGCGTGGTGGCATCGGCGATAATAAATGGAACGTCAAGCATTTTGGCCATGGTCTGGGCCAGGAGGGTTTTCCCGGAACCGGTTGGTCCGATCAGCAGGATGTTGCTTTTCTGAAGCTCGACATCCTTCGGATCGACATTGGCTTCAATACGTTTGTAATGGTTATGGACCGCCACGGCCAGGGTCTTTTTCGCCCGCTCCTGCCCGATGACATACTGGTCAAGAAAATTTTTTATCTCAATTGGCTTAGCAAGCTTCTTAAAGTTCTCGATCCGCTCCTCTTCCCATTCTTCCTCAATGATGTCGTTGCAAAGCTCTATACATTCGTCACAGATGTATACGGTCGGCCCGGCAATAAGCTTTTTGACTTCATTTTGAGTTTTGCCGCAGAAAGAACACTTTAAGGTTACATTTTTCGAGCTTTTACCTTTAGCCATTTTTCATTCCCTTATGGTTGATAAAAATACCTATTAAATCTTTTTAACGATTACTTCATCCACCAGACCGTATTCTTTGGCCTGTTCGGCGGACATATAATAATCCCGTTCGGTATCCGCCTGGATCTTGTCAACGGGCTGGCCGGTATGCCTGACCAGGATTTCGTTCAATCGCCTGCGCATGAGTAAAATCTCTCTGGCCTGAATATCGACATCCGTGGCCTGCCCCTGAAATCCGCCAAGGGGCTGATGGATCAATATCCTGGAGTGAGGGAGGGCATAGCGCTTCCCCTTGGCACCGGCAGCCAGGAGCAGGGCTCCCATGCTGGCGGCCTGCCCGATGCAGATGGTCGAGACATCCGGCTTGATATACTGCATCGTATCATAAATAGCCAATCCGGAAGTCACTACCCCGCCGGGACTGTTAATATAGAGATGGATATCTTTATCCGGATCATCCGCCTCCAGGAACAAAAGCTGGGCAATAACGAGATTGGAGATATAATCTTCAATAGGGCTTCCCACAAATACAATCCGATCCTTCAGCAATCGGGAATAAATGTCCAAAGCCCGCTCGCCGCGGCTGGACTGCTCTATTACTATTGGTACCAGACTCATCGATTCCGTCACCTTATATCCCATTTCCTTTCCTGTTACCGGAGCACCGCGTGTTCCAGCAGAAAGTCTGTTGTTTTTCTGTCTTGGATGTTTCGTTCGATTCTCGACTTGGATAATCTTTTGACAATTTCTTCAGGAGATTTATGATATTGCCTGGCCAGCAATTGAACCTGATGATCGACCTCTGCAGGGGGAACCTCGATTCTTTCACGCAGGGCGATTTCCTGCAAGACCATGGCCACCCTGACATTCCTGACCGCTGCTTCCCGCAGGTTCTGCCTTACCCTGGCAATATTCGATTCAGCCTTATCGAGCGCCTGCCCTTGAGCCAATAACCGAAGCTCCAGATCATAGAAAAGCTCATCGATTTCCTGTTCGACCATCAATTCCGGAGGTTCAATTGAAACAGAAGCCACTAACTTGCCGAGTAAGGAATTGGCCATTTTCGCCTTCGCATCCTCCTCACGCCGTTCTTTTATCTTCTCGGCAATTTCCTCTTTCAGGCTTGCCAGACTGGCACTATCCCAGTCCCTGGCAAAATCGTCATCAATCTCAGGAAGAACTTTTTCTTTGATTTCCTTAATCGCTATTTTGAATAAAATTCTTTTCCCGGCCACTTCCCGGTTCGAGTAGTTGCCGGGGAATGATTCTTCGAATTCTTTCTCCTCGCCCTTGATCATGCCGACAAGTTTTTGAGAAAATTCAGGCAAAAATTGTCTGGCACCCGGAATGATCACGGCATCCTTCTTGCTTTCGCTCCAGGCCGGATTATCACGGTCCGAAGCCTCATAATCAAGGATCACCAGATCACCCTCCTGGACCGGACGTTCCGAGATGACCTGATATTTGGCATGCTGCTCCTGCAGGTCCTTCAGGGCATTCTGGACATCTTCTTCAGTCACTTCCACGTTTATCCGGTCGATTTCAACACCCCGGTAGTCAGGTAACTCAAGTCTGGGGTAGGCAGCGACAATCACCTTAAAGGAAAAAGGCGCATGCTCCTGAACGTGAAGCTCACCTTCAAATTCAGGATAACCGATTAACTGGAGCCTTGTTTCCGTAACAGCCTTTTCCAGATATTCAGGCACCAGATCCTTGATAACCTTCAATTCGATTTTTTTCCAGAAGTGGACCTTTAATATATCCCTTGGCACCTTGCCGGGCCGAAATCCTTTCAGCCTGGTAGCAGAACCTACCTGCCGATAGGCCTCGTTGATCTTCCTGGTTACCACATCCTCCGGGATTTCAACCGTGACTGCCTTTTTACTGTCCTCTAAGTCGGTCACATCGACTTTCATAGATTCTCTCCCGCCTAGCTATATCGCATCTTTATGCGAGAGGCGGGACTCGAACCCGCATGGTCAACCCACTGGATCCTAAGTCCAGCGCGTCTGCCAATTCCGCCACTCTCGCTTTCAGGATAATGCTTGCGCTATTTGTGAACCCCTTACAATGCCTATAAAAATGAATGGAGGAATACCCCTCTCACGGATAAAGCCTCTTTTTCAGCGCTTTCCTGAGATTACTTGAAGGAGTTCCTCCAGATGATAATTTTTTTCTCTTGTTTTTGGCAAATCGAAAAACCAGGGAAATTGGTGAGCCGTGAAGGAATCGAACCTTCAACCTACTGATTAAGAGTCAGTTGCTCTGCCAGTTGAGCTAACGGCCCACATACCCAAAAGCATTTATAATAATATAGTATATATAATACTCAATTCAATACGTCAAATACATTCATTATACGCCCGGCAGGGCTCGAACCTGCGGCCTGCGGATTCGAAGTCCGACGCTCTATCCAACTGAGCTACGGGCGCATTCTTCGTGGTATTGGGGTGAGTGGAGGGACTTGAACCCTCGGCCACTGGAGCCACAATCCAGAGCTCTATCCAAACTGAGCTACACTCACCATGATCATCTGTCACCAAAAAGGATTATCAGTCGTCAATCAAATATCAACATTGTCACCATATTCGTCAGGTCATCGAACTCTCTGTTTCCTTTAACTGACATTCAAGATAATCGCTTTTGTCCGCAAAGCTAAACTAGTATACACTTTTAGATACAATTTTTCAACTCAAATTGATCTGTTCCAGATGTTCCCCATCTTTGATGGGAATCTCCACTACACTCCTCCCCCTTGAGGGGGGAGGCTGGGTGGGGGTGATGGTTATGTTCACCCTCCTCATTGAGAAAAGGAACATGGGGAAACATCCGGATATCTTTAATCTCCCTTGAGTCTGAAAAGTTAGAATATTGCGAAATCCTTGAGATGTCAAGAGAAAAATATGAGAATCAGATGTTCCCCATTTCCCTCATTTCACTATTGACTTTGCTTTAACATTTCGCCATAATTCAAATCTGTCCTGACCGAAAGGAGGTAAGAAACCTTGAGTACCAAGAGTACTGGTAAGGTAACGATCCCCGGTTTAAAGCAAATGAAACAGAATAACCAGAAGATTACCATGCTCACCGCTTATGACTATCCGACGGCCGTCCTGCTGGATACGGCCGGAATTGACATTCTGCTGGTGGGAGATTCTCTGGGCATGGTAGCGCTTGGCTACGAAAATACCCTGCCTGTGACGATGGAAGAGATGCTCCATCATACCAAGGCGGTCAAAAGAGGGTGCAAGCGGGGGCTCATTGTGGGTGATATGCCTTTTTTGTCCTTCAACATGGACAGCAGCCGCGCCATTGAAAATGCAGGCCGCTTTATCAAGGAGGGCGGTGCCGGGGCAGTCAAGCTGGAAGGGGCTATGGAGCCTATCTTACGGTCTATCCGCTGCCTGGTGGAAGCAGGCATTGCAGTCATGGGGCACATCGGCCTGACCCCGCAACTGGTGCATCAGATGGGCGGGTTCAAGGTTCAGGGAAGGGAAAAGGAGAGTGCGGACCTGCTGAGCGAGAGCGCCGGGAAACTTGAGGAGGCTGGCGTCTTTGCTCTGGTCCTTGAGGGGATTCCGGCAGACCTTGCGCGAAATATTACCCGGCAGATCGCTATCCCGACCATTGGCATCGGGGCGGGACCGCACTGCGACGGTCAGGTATTGGTCACTCCCGACCTCCTTGGGCTCTCGGATGCTCCGAAACCCAAATTCGTCAAGCAATACGCTTCCCTGCATACGGTGATGTTGTCAGCCATACGTTCTTTCCGGCAAGAGGTCCTTGAGGGAAAATTCCCCTCGGATGAATACAGCTATCACTGAATGGTGCAGATGTTCCATCTCCGAGTCCATACTCAGCCGCACTCAACGGTAACCATCGGTAGGCTGCTCCGTATCCAGTCGTCTGGCGGGAGGTTCCTGTTGTTGCGATGACTGTGGTTGAGGAGAAGGCTGAGGTTGAGGTTGTTGCGGGGCGGGCACTTTTTCCGGAGACTGGGAATCGATGCTGAGAAAGCGGTCGGCAGCTATTTGATGAGCGTTGCAGAACCTGTCGGGCTCGGTTCCTTCACGGAATGCCTCCAGGATGACTCTGCGGCAATCCGGGGTAGCTAACAGACCAGTGTCTGCATCGATATTTTCAAAGGTAATCCCTCCGGGAACGGGGAAGTTGCTGGCCGGCTGATTGGCCAATGCCCGGCTCATGAAGTTTACCCAGATCGGGCAGGCTGCTTCGCCTCCGGTTTCCCGCTCTCCCAGGCTCTTGTATTCATCGAATCCCACCCATACTCCTGCCACCAGCTCCGGGCTGAAGCCGATAAACCAGGCATCGATATAATCATTCGTTGTCCCTGTTTTACCGGCCAGGGGCCTGCCGAGGCGCTTGGCCCGCCACCCGGTGCCATGCTGGATGACACCTGCCAGCAGGGAAGTGATAAGGTAGCTGGTCTGGGCATCCAGCACCCGGCGGGGTGATGGATCATGCTTCTCCAGCGTCTCTCCCTTGTCATTGAGAATAGATTTGATCGCGACCGGCTGGTTGAATATTCCCTGGTTGGCAAAGATTCCATAGGCTGAGGTAATCTCCAGAAGCGAAACGCCCGAAGTCCCCAGGGCCAGAGAGAGGTCATGATCGAGGGGAGAGTTTATCCCCATTCTTCTGGCCAGTTTAATGACCCCGTCTATCCCCACCTGATCCAGCAGCTTGACGGTAACGACATTGCTGGAGCGCTCCAGGGCTTTCCTGATGGTGATAGGGCCACTGAATTTTCCGGAATAGTTTTCCGGTTTCCAGCCTTTGGCCTGAATGCCATCCTTATAGACAATGGGAGAATCAATCACGATGTCAGCCAGGGTCCTTCCCCGGAGAAGAGCTGCCGTATAGATAAAGGGCTTGAATGCCGACCCCGGCTGCCTGCGTGCCTGGACCGCCCGGTTATATTGGCTCTTCGAGAAATCGTACCCCCCCACCATGGCCCGGATATGACCGGTCTTTGGATCGAGCGCCACCAGGGCCCCCTGAACAGCGGGCTCCTGCTCCAGGGACAGAGTCAAACAGCCATCGCTGGAATCCGGAAATTTTTTTATCCGGACAAGAACCTTATCCCCGGCTTTCAGGATTGCACCCGGACTCTTTGCCCTGGTCCATTTCATGCTCTCCCAGGAGATTTCTCCGCAGTGGTCATCAAGTACATCCACCAAAACCCGGTCATCGAGGACAGCCCTGACCCGTGCGGGCAGTTTTCTGGAGACGGGTTTTTTCTCCTCGATAGCCTGATTGATCTCCTCCACCGGCAGGTCATCCTCCTCCCAGTCACGGGGAAGGGGCCGGAAACCCTGCCGTTTGCTGAGCTCTTCCAGCCCCCAGCGCAAAGCTGACTGGGCGATTCTCTGCATCTGTGGATCAAGGGTAGTGTGAACCTGGAGCCCCCCTTTATACAGGCCGGGTGATCCATACTTTTTTTGCAGTTCCTGACGGATGTATTCCACAAAATAGGAGGCAGGCGTTTTTTCCTCTTCTTTCTGAAAATGAAAGGGAAATTGCAGAGCTGACTGATATTGTTTCCGGGAAATGACCCCCTCCTCCTGCATCCTCCGCAAAACCACAGCACACCTCCTCTTTGCCAGGTCCTCGTTGCAGAAAGGGGAATATCTGCTCGGTGCCCGGATCAACCCGGCCAGCAGGGCGGACTCAGGCAGATTCAGATCCCTGGCCTTTTTCCCGAAATAGGCCCTGGCAGCAGCCTCAACGCCATAGGCGCTATGCCCGAAGTAAACGTGATTGAGGTATAATTCCAGAATTTCCTGTTTGGAATATTTGGCCTCAATTTTGTAGGCCAGAAGGATTTCCTTGACTTTTCGCTCGATGGTCTTCTGGGGATAGAGAAACACCAGCCGGGTCAACTGCTGGGTAATTGTGCTGGCTCCTTCGACAAACCGCCCGGCGGTGAGATTTCTGCCCAGAGCACGCAATACGCGGGGCCAGTAAATGCCCCGGTGCTGGTAAAAGTTGACATCCTCGGTGGACAGGACCGCTTTGATAAGGTTCGGGCTGATCTCGGCCAAAGAAACGGGAATCCGCTGTTCAAGGCAGAAATTGGCTATCTGTTCGCGATTTCCTGCATAGATCCGGGTGGTTTGTCCGGGATTATATTCCCGCAGAAAGCCTGTGTCAGGGAGGGTGTGAGCCGCATGATAGATATACCCCGCCCCAATACCGATGCCAATGGCGATAAGCAGGAGGGCACAAAAACCTAAACAGGCAAACTTATTCCTCATCACTCATAACCCCGGCGACAAGCTCTTTCAGTTTATCCAGATCCAGGGGTTTTTTCATATATTCAAAGGCGCCCAGGCTCATTACTTGAATATAGGACGCTACTTCCTCATAAGCAGTCACAATAATCACCTTGATCTGAGGATTCTGGTCCCGGATCAACTCGAGTAAGGCAATTCCATTTAAGATCGGCATTCGCAGGTCCGAGATAATCAGCCGGACATCATGTTTTTTTGCCAGGCAAAACGCATCCTCACCGTCACAGGCAGCCAAAACAGCATATCCATCTTCTTCCAGAAGAGTTTTCAGGGCGGTACGAAACTCCTCATCATCATCAACAACTAAAATATACGGCCGGCTGATATCAGGGCTGCTGCTGGGTGGATTCATCTTTTCGTCCAATGCTTTTAACCAGATATTCTTTCAATACCCGGTATACATACTCCCCTTTGGTGAGGGCATCCATACCCTCGGCCTCTCCATAGACCTTCGAGGGGACCCACAGCGGCAGGTCCTTGCGCTGATACAGGGGAAATCGCGTTCTGGCTCCATGTTTTTCCAGAGAGGTAATCGCCTCGTAGAGTTTTTCGATTTCAGGGATATCTTTTTGAAAGACAGCCACAAACAGGGTCGAGGTTTTATGATCGCGGGTGACCACATTGCGCAGCGTTAAACACCCTTTGGTTATTTTCTCTACTGCTTCCTGAGCAAAATGAATGGTCCGGCTATAAAGGCCATTTACATAGGTCAGTCTCGCAGCCTGGATGTCAATCTCACTCTCCAGCAGGTAAGCCTCCGCAATATCTTTCGGATCGTGCATATCTTTTTCTCCTTTACTTTAAAAACTCCTTACTTCCTCTCGCCGCAGGCTCAGAAAGCTCAATTATCACAAATAGATAATTCCTTGTCAAGAAATAATCGCCTCCTTTTGGGCTCAAAAGCTCATTTTGGATCATTTATATACGGGATCATCCTTGCCAAGGCCCTCAAAACCCCGCCTGCGAATCCGGCAACTGTCACACCGTCCGCAGGGTCTGCCCGACAGGGGATCCGGCTCATAGCAACTGGAGGTCAGGCCATAATCTACACCCAGAGCCAGCCCTGTGCGCAGGATTTCCTTCTTGTCCAGGTTGATCAGCGGGGTGTGGATAGTGATCCGGCCCCTTCCCTCCACTCCCATGCGGGTACCAAGGTTGGCCGTTTGCTGAAAGGAATCGATGAAAGCAGGTCTGCAATCCGGATACCCGGAATAGTCAATGGCATTGACGCCGATAAAAATATCGGCGATACCCTTTGTTTCAGCCCAGGCTACGGCTACTGACAGAAAAATGAGATTACGGGCAGGTACATAGGTCACTGGAATACCGGATGAAAGCTCGGCATCGGTCCGGTCGCGCGGCACGGCAATATCACTGGTCAAGGCGGATCCGCCGATCAGCCGAAGGTTCAGAGGAACGATCAAATGCTCCCGGACCTGAAAAAACTCAGCCACCTTCCTTGCACATTCCAGCTCATAGCGGTTTTTCTGACCATAATCAAAGCTCAGTGAATAAATCTCATACCCTTCTTTCCGTGAGGCAACAGCCAGAGCCGTGGTTGAATCCGCTCCGCCGCTGGAGAGGACAACCGCTCTTTTGCGGTCCATTATCGGTTTCTCGTTCCAGTTCGTCATCGGCCCCTGACCTCCTGTCCCCAGATTAACTTATGCAATTGGAGTTGCAGCCGGACCGGCAGGTTGTGCTCGATAATCCACTCAGCCAGGGTCGAAGGCTCGATCCAGCCGAAAACAGGAGAGAAAAGCACCCGGCAGACCCTCTCCAGTTGATAATGGGTTACAATCCGCGTAGCCCACTTAAGGTCCTCCTGATCGGCTATTACAAACTTTACTTCATCCGGGGGAGAAAGCTTTTCGATATTTTCCCAATAGATCCGATGACTCTCGCCGCTGCCGGGGCATTTGATATCCAGAATCCTGATAACTCCGGACGGTACCCTGCCAATATCCAGGCTCCCGTTGGTCTCCAGTAAAATGGTGTGCCCGGACCGGGACAACTGCTCCATAAGCTCGTAGCTTTCCTCCTGCAGCAGGGGCTCTCCGCCGGTCAGAAGCAGAAGATGGGTCTTGTATTGTCTCACCTGACGGCAGATTTCCTCGACCGAGGAGAGAAAATAATCATCATAGGCATATCGGGTATCGCAATACCGACAGCGAAGATTGCATCCACTCAGACGGATTATTCCACAGACACATCCTGCATAGGTTGACTCACCCTGGATACTGGTAAAAATTTCATTTACGCGCAGCATTTGATTGAAATCCCTTTAATGAATATATTGCTTCAAAAAAAAACTCAACGCCTCCAGATTGGCCTTGGCCGCCTGCTGACAGGCGCGATAGAGTCTGGTATGATCTTCCGTTATCGTCTCTTTGCCTAATTGATCCGGCAGCCGGAAATGGAGCGTATCCGAAATTGCCCGCAGGATCATAACCGGCAATTGCCGCTTCTGACAAAGTTCAGCAACAGGGAAAGACTCCATATCGAGTGCTAAAGCCTGCGGGTAGCGCTGCCGCAGGTCCTGCTTTTCTTCCACATTTGCCACCTGACTTACGGTCAGCAGGGTGCCCTGAGCGATCATGCCACCGGCCGAAAGCGCAGCCAGCGGGGGAGAGTCAGGCAGAAGCGATAAATCCCGCCCCACTCCGTTCCGGGAACCTGAAACCTCCACTATCTCCCGTGCGGCCACGATCGAGCCGACCTTCAAATGCGGCTGCAGCGCTCCGGCCCAGCCGATATTGATAACCAGGCAGCCTCGATGAGCGTCCAATAAGGCCTTGCCCAGGTTCTTTTGAACCATCGCTCTGCCAACACCGGTCTTTACGACCCGGACCAAATGCCCGGCGTACTCACCCTCCCACAGCCAGGAGGAGATCCTTTTCAGATTACTGATTAATCCCTGAATTTCCGCATACAGGGCAGCTACAATAATGATCGGAGAATATTCGTTCTTCATTCGCGATGTCGGTCAGTCTGAATGATTTCTTCCCCCGGGAAAAAGATGGGATACTCTCCGGTGAAGCAGGCAAGGCAGATATCTTCCTCTTTCGAATCAATAGCCTTCTTCATACCCTCGATGCTTAAATACGCAAGGCTGTCAGAGGTAATGTAGCGGCAAATCTCCTCGACCGAATGGGTTGAGGCGATCAGTTCCCTGCGGGTCGGGGTATCGATCCCATAATAGCAGGGGTATCTCATCGGCGGGGAAGCTATTCGTATATGAACTTCTCTGGCGCCGGCAGCCCGGATCATTTTCACGATCTTCCGTCCGGTGGTGGCCCGAACCAGGGAATCGTCAATGACGATCACCCGCTTTCCACACAGGACATCCCTGACCGCGTTGAGTTTGACCTTGACTCCGAAATGGCGTATGGACTGGCGGGGCTCGATGAAGGTCCGGCCCACGTAGCGGTTTCGAATCAGCCCCAGATCATACGCTATCCCTGACTCCTCCGAAAATCCAAGGGCAGCGCTGGTTCCCGAATCAGGTATGGCAATAACCAGATCTGCATCAACCTTTGTCTCCCTGGCCAGTTGCCTGCCGAATTCCTTGCGGACCAGATGAACATTTTTCCCGCGAAGGTCACTGTCGGGCCGGGCAAAGTAGATATATTCAAACACACAGAATTTCTGAGGCTCGGCGGCAAAAGGTTTTCGGCTGAACATCCCCTGCCGGTTAATGATCAGCATCTCCCCCGGCTCGATTTCCCGGACAAATCGGGCTTCGATCAAATCGAGGGCGCAGGTCTCCGAAACCACGACCCACGACGAGTCTCCAAGTGATCCCAGAACCAGAGGACGAAAGCCATAGGGATCCCGTACGGCAATTAATTCATCGCCATTGAGAAATATCAGCGAATAAGCACCACTGACTCTGGACAAAGCATCGATAATGCGGTCGGCAAAGCTTTTCTGCCGTGACCGGGCGATGAGGTGGACAATGACCTCGCTGTCCGAGGTGGACTGGAAAATGGACCCTTCCTCCACCAATCGCTCCCGGATCTGCAGCGCATTGACAATATTGCCATTGTGGGCTATGGCCATCACCCCGCCGCTATACCGTACCACCAGAGGCTGTGCCTCGTTGAGGCTGCTGTCACCGGCAGTGGAATAGCGCACATGTCCAACCGCCACCTCTCCCGGCAGCCGGTCAAGCCGCTCCTCGGTAAACACTTCGGCCACAAGGCCCATGCTGCGCTCGGTCTTTAATTCATGGCCATCCCAGGAAATAATGCCTGCACTTTCCTGGCCCCGGTGCTGCAGCGCATAGAGTCCCAGATAGGCAAGCCGTGCCGCCTCGGAATGCCCATATATACCCACCAGACCGCAATATTCCTTCAATCTTCCTTCCATGATACTGCTGCTCATCTGGCTGGCTGCCCGATGATGCGCCGGTAGACCTCCCGGTAGGCCTCCTCGACCTTGCCAAGATCCCTCCGGAAGCGGTCCTTGTCGAGCTTCTCCTCAGTCTCGATGTCCCAGAGCCGACACCCGTCCGGCGTAATCTCATCCGCCAGAAGAACCTGATCGCCGAATCTGCCGAATTCGAGTTTGAAATCCACCAGCGAGATCCCGATTTCCCGGAACCAGCCCTGCAAAAAAGCGTTTACCGAAAGAGAGGTCTTTTTGATTTCTTCCATCTCCGCCTGACCTGCCAGATCAAAGACTGCAATATGGTCTTCGTTGATCATGGGATCGCCCAGGGCGTCATCCTTATAGTAAAATTCCAGAATCGGCCGGGACAGCGTCCCTCCCTCTTCCAGACCAAACCGTTTAGCCAGGCTCCCGGCAATCCGGTTTCGCACCACGACCTCCACCTGGATGATTTTTACCCGCTTGACCAGCATTTCGCGGTCGCTCAGCCACTGGACAAAATGGCTGGCGATCCCCTGCCTGGCCAGAAGCTCGAAAATGTGGCTGGAAATCCGGTTGTTATAGATTCCCTTCTCAACGATGATGCCTTTCTTCTGAGCGTTAAAAGCAGTGGCATCATCTTTGAAATACTGAATAATCAAGTTCGGATCCTCGGTTGTATAGAGGATCTTGGCCTTTCCCTCGTAAATCTTTTCTCGTTTTTCCATGATTCTCTTTCCTGCTGTGTCCTGAAAAACCTGAAAACGGATCAGTCCACTTCCTGATCCCGGAAAACCCGCTGAAACAGGGTATCGACATATTTTAAATGATATGACACATCAAAGCAAGCAGTCAGTTCTTCCTGCGTAAGATAGCGGGTTATCTGCGGGTCTGCGCTGAGAAGCTCCTGAAAGCCGCCCTCGCCCCGCCAGGTTCTCATGGCATTGTGCTGCACTATTCTATAGGCTTCTTCCCGCAGCACTCCTTTGGCCACAAGTTCGAGTAAAACCCGCTGGGAAAAAATCAACCCTCCCGTCAATTCGAGGTTCTTGCGCATCCTGTCCGGATAAACCAGCAGGTTTTCGATCAATTGGGTCATTTTGGCAAGCATATAGTCAAGCAGGATCGTACTGTCAGGGGCTATGATCCGCTCGACGGAGGAGTGGCTGATGTCCCGCTCATGCCACAGGGCTACATTCTCCAGGGCAGACAGGGCATTGGAGCGCAGGATTCTGGCCAGGCCGCACATCTGCTCGGAGACGACCGGATTTCTCTTGTGGGGCATGGCTGATGAGCCCTTTTGCCCCCTGCCGAATGCCTCTTCCGCTTCCAGCACCTCCGTGCGCTGAAGATGCCGGATCTCGGTGGCCATCTTCTCGATGCTGGCCCCGATAATGGCCAGGGTGGTGAAAAATTCCGCATGCCGGTCCCTTTGAATTACCTGAGTGGATATGGCAGCCGGCCGCAAGCCAGCCTTGCGGCAGACAATGGCTTCAATCTCAGGGGGCACATTGGCGAAGGTGCCCACGGCCCCGGAAATCTTGCCCACGCCGATGGTCTTCCGGGCATGGCGAAGCCGCTGCAGGTTCCGTTTCATCTCCGCATGCCACAGGGCCATCTTTAAACCGAAGGTTACGGGTTCGGCATGAACCCCATGAGAGCGGCCAATCATGATTGTGTCTTTGTATTGCCATGCCTTGCGCTCGAGAGCGGCCAGGAGTCCCGTCAGATCCTCGATCAGGATATCCGAGGCCTCGACCAGCAGCAGGGCCAGGGAAGTGTCCAGAACATCGGATGAGGTCAGCCCCATGTGGAGAAAATGCGACTCCTCCCCCAGGTTTTCTGATACCGCGGTCACAAAGGCAATAACATCATGCCTGACTTCCTGCTCGATCTCCTGAATCCGGTCAATATCAAAACGGGCGCCTTTTTTGATTTTTTCCACCGCTTCCTCCGGGATTTCCCCAAGCTGCGCCCAGGCTTCGACAGCCCAGATTTCAATGTTCAGCCAGGTTTGAAACCGGTTCTGCGGCTCCCAGATTTTCCCCATTCTGGGCAGGGTATATCGCTCGATCATGCGTGGTTACCTCATTAGTAGGCTGTTGAACCGTGGAAGTAGCCCTGATACTTGAAATAATCAGGGTAGACAGCCGGTATATAAACAGTATTGGTAGGTAAGCTTAAGGGTCAGTTTCCTCGTTTCTCATTCTCCTATAAGCTTTTCAAGTCTCTCTTCCCGTGAATAAGTCCCAGCACTATAATCTGGGATTCTTTAACACAGTAAATGAGGCGATATTCGCGTATCAAAAGTTCTCGGATGCTATGGTTGCTAAGCTCAGGAACAGTGCGCCCTCTTTCGGAAAATTTATTGAGCGCGCGGCTTGCATCAAGGATTTCCTGTACAAATACGGCTGCATAAGAGCTGGAATCCCTGGCAATATACTCGGCAAGTGCTTTAAGATCAGCAGTGGCTTCATGAGACCAGATTACTTTTCTAGCCATTTTGCCATCATCTTCTCAACTTCTTCCTGGGTATAAGTCCGTCCCTCTTCCGCGTCCTTTAAACCACGCTCAATTTTTTGAAGAACATAGAGATGATATTGAATGTCTTCTAATGAACAATCGTCTGGTAAACGGGTGAGGAGGTTGCTAACCTCTTGCTTTGCTGTTTGCATACTTACTCTCTCCTTAAGCAATATATATTAATACTATCTTATCGTACCACTTTGTTAACGATTTATTCCTCTCAGGTTCCCCATTGAGAGGGGATTATCGATTTCTCCTATTCTATAGCTTCAGCTTCACTATTCATAGAGGACTCTACCATATTCTTTTTCCTCCATCGTTGCTTATGTCACCATATGCTATCTGATTGTTGATCTTAACCGGCTGTGGATTTATCGCGCTGTGTGCTTAATCGATAAGCAATTCTTCTATCTCTTTTACGCTCGTGGCAATTCTTATTGCCTCTTTAATGGTATCAAGTCTGGTTATGTCCTTTTCTTTTTCTACCCTCGGTAACAGCTTTAATCCGAATGGCACTTACATAAGCCAAGCTTATAATATAGAGAGGACACAAAGCACACAGGGAAAAAATATCTCCCGCAGAGACGCAGAGACGCAGAGAACAACCAATCCGGCAAGGTCCTGATGAAAGTCGGGATATATCGATGTGTCAACGGCCTGGAAGCAAGCAAAAAGTAAAAAGGCACAAGGAGGAACTTGTTTTACTTTTACTTTTCAATGATATCCTCTGCGTCTCAGCGTCTCTGCGGGAAAATTACTAATTCTTATGTAAGTGCCATTCGCTTTAATCCCTCTAATCCAAATTTCAATTCCAGACCCAATTTGATAGCTTCGATAAGCCCCTCCAGCCTGCCTCTCTCCATGCCTTCCAGCCTTCCTTTCTCTCTGCCTTCCTGAAAGATATCCTGTCCTGCCCTGGTCTGGGCCAGATCAAAGTCTAACATTTGTATTACCTCCTCTCGTGACAGGTCCCGAAACCGATTCAGAAGAAACAAAGACAGAACGTTGAAAACATCCTGGTGGAGATTCTTCGGATAGACCTTATAGGCTGTATCTACCCATTTACGGCTTCGATCCATGAGGTCATTTTTTGGCAACCGCCTGGGAACCGTAAATGGGGCCAAGACCACCAGCCGGGAATCAATGGCCATTAACTGGCCTTCTGAATAGCCGGTCAAAACGATCTCCTTGAACCGCCCCTCAATTGAGAATACCCCATCCAGGCTCGAAAGCTCGAAAGGCAGGGCCTCTTCCTGATATTCCTGGTCGGTGAAAATAATCCCAGCCATGACCGGCCCGGTATATCGCTCCTGAGCACAGGATAATGCCACCTTGGAAGCTAAAAGAAACAGGTGATAAAAAGCATCATCTGTGCCCCGCGTACCTGGAGTGGTCATTAGTCACTGTTCCTCCTCTTAAATTAATGCCTATTGAGCCAATAGCCATTGGTTATGGGCATGCGCCGGTCCCTGCCGAAGGCTTTGGGAGTGATCTTGATGCCTGGCGGGGCCTGACGGCGCTTGTATTCATTTCGGTCAACCATGGTCAAGACCCGCCTGACCATCTCCGGGTCATAGCCTGCGGCCACAATTTGTGCCAGGGACTCATCCTTTTCGATATAGCGCCGCAGGATGGCATCCAGCAGAGGGTAGGGAGGGAGCACATCCTGATCTTTCTGGTTGGGAGCAAGCTCAGCCGTGGGCGGACGGTCCAGGATGGTTTGGGGTATCAGGTCATAGCCTGCTTTCTTGTTCCGGTATCTGGACAGGTGGTAGACCAGGGTCTTGGGCACATCCTTGATGGCCGCAAATCCACCGGCCATATCGCCATAGATGGTGCAGTAGCCGACACTGGTTTCGCTCTTGTTGCCGGTGGTCAATACCAGCCAGCCGAATTTGTTCGACAGGGCCATCAGCAGATTGCCCCTGATCCGCGCCTGGAGGTTCTCTTCGGTCACATCGGGCGGATGGTGGCAGAAGATTTCGGCAAGGCCCCGCAGATATGTCTGATGGATGTCCTGAATCGGAAGCTCAAGGTGCTGAATATGCAGGTTATCAGCCACCCGCCGGGCATCCCCCTGGGTTTCAGGAGAGGAAAACTGGGAGGGCATGATCACTCCGACAACATTCTCACTTCCGAGGGCATCTGCGGCCAGAGTGGCGGTCAGGGCAGAGTCAACACCTCCGCTCAGGCCAATGGCCACTTTCCGGAAGTTGTTTTTCCGCACGTAATCCCGGATTCCCAGGAGCAGTGCCTGGTAAACCTCAGCCAGAGGAGAAAGGCAGGCAGGTTTGCGGGGAGGAATAGGGTCGCGATGCTCTTCAACGGCTATCGGCAGGGAGAGCCTTTGAACCGCATACTCTTCCTTCGTCGGCCTCTGTGCCTGCCGGATGGTTCGGGTGCGAACCAGGGCGGCTACCTCAAAGTCAACCAACAGCAGTTCCTCCTCGAAAGATTTGCCCCTGGCCAGAATATGTCCTTCAGGATTCAAAACAAAACTGTGCCCATCGAAAACCAGCTCATCCTGTCCGCCTACCAGATTGGTATAAGCCAGAAAGACCTGATTTTCCCTGGCCATCCTGCCGAACAGACGCTCACGAAGGTGCCTTTTGCCCTGATGATAGGGGGAGGAGGAAATATTAATGACCAGGTCAGCCCCCTGGCGGCTCAACTGCCCGACAATATCCGGGTACCACAGGTCCTCACAGATTGTAATGCCCACGGTGATTCCAGCCATCTCCACCAGGCAGCACCTGTTCCCTGAGTGAAAGTAGCGCTTTTCGTCAAACACCCCGTAGTTGGGCAGATGAATCTTGTGGTAGATACCCTTGATCTCCTGCTGGCAGATCAGGGCGGCGGCATTATAAACCCTTCCGTCACTTCCCCGGTCGGCAAATCCCACGCAGGCGATGAGGGATCCATCAACAGCCTCCCGGATCTGATGAAGGATATGGAGATTGTCCTGAATGAAGGAGGGATTCAGGAGCAGGTCTTCGGGGGGATAGCCGCAAATGCACAGCTCCGGAAAGGTCACAATATCCGCACCTGCCTCTTTGGCCAGGGTAAGGTAATGCAGAATCTTATGCCTGTTGCCCTGGAGGTCCCCGACCATCGGGTTAAGCTGGGCCATAGCCAGACGTACACTGCTCATTTTCTTCCCTCTGATTGTTCATTCTGATTTTTCGATTCACTGCTCCTTCATTCTACCGTGAACCGCTTTTTGGGGCAAGCCTTTTCCTCCAGCTACATCGGCAGCAGGAGAGAAAACAGGATAGGATTAACAGGCTTCAGTCCATGAACATGAAAATCCTGGCAAAGCGGTCAGCCATGCTCTCCTTTCTGGTCAAACCCAATTCCTGGAGTCTTTTGACCAAGAAAGCCTGGAACTGCCGTATATCCTGGGATTCCTTCACGCCCTCAATCATTATCTGACGAATCTGGCTTTCGGGCATACGGATGGACATGGACCTGATCATTCTTCGCAGCTCGACAATTTTCTGGGCCAGACTTTTTTTGCCGCTGACTATGCGGTCGATGACAGGCAGAATATCGCTCTTGATGTTCCGCTTGATAAATTCCTGAAATCCGGACCAGGAATGCATCTTTTCCAGCCCCTCCTGGATCAGGAGCAGCAGGTTTTCTTCATCAATCAACGGGTTTTCTTTCTGGATCCTTTTTCTCATCTCGAAGAGGAATAGCTGAATGGGGCTTTTATCCTCCGGTTGACCTGCAAACCGGCTCTTCTTGGCTTCTCTGAACTCCTCCGCAGCCATGAACTGCGGCACGATCTGCTGGTTTGCCCTTTGCAGTGCCTGCGGGCTCAGCCACTGCGGCAGATATTTTAAATACCCGCTCTTGATTATATCGAGCTCAGCCAGATCTTTGCATGCCCGGATAATGGAGCAGATGAACAATGCCGCCGAAATTCCCAGTGATACAACCGCCAATCCTCCCACTGCCCACCTGAGGAAATAAGCCATGCGCCAGGCATTCAGGAAAAGCTGAACCGAACACAGCAGGGAAAGCCCGAAAAAGCCCTGTGAGAACATGAATTGAATTACCCACCGGGCGCTCATACTGTTGATAAACAGTCCGAGCATATCCTCCCGGTCGATAATTTCGATCAGCTTGGCTTCCCGCTGCAAATGAACGGCAAAGGGAGGAGTCTTCACCAAAAACCGGCTGGCTACCAGGCGCAGAAGGTCTGAAGGGTCTTTAAAGCGGTTGATCGCCTCCCAGTCAGTGGATGAAAGGATCGAGCCCATTTTGGCTTTCAGGAGGGGATAAAGGGATTCGCCAAAAACGGGATCCGAGGTAATCAGGCCATAACTTTTGGCATTCAGACAGACCTTAAAGATATAGAGGCTTACCAGGTAGGCTTTGGCCTCGTTGATAGATATTTTTTCCTGGCAATAGTAGGATTTAATGATATTCGGAACGGGGATAAGGACTTTCTTTTGTTCTCTTCCGAAAATCACCCCTAAAAACTTCGATACATCATACCCGCATACCTCGCTGAGTGCCTTTTGTATCTGTTCCAGCCTGAGCTCTTCCATCCACGTTTGAAAACGGGCCATATTTGTTCTCAACTGCTCCTTTTGACTTTCCGTTAAGGGATTCATGAGAGATTTCGTGAGTATATCCATAAAAGAGTCTCCGCTCCAATCTCTTCAGCGGTCTTCACTCGGAACCTGATCCAGGATGAAATTTTACCAGGTACTCCTGACAGCCGGAGGCACCTTTTGTCAGACGCCGGGTGAATGGTGCTGGTTGTAAATATATTCAAGTTCTTTCTCAAAATTCCAGCTTATTGATCTCCTTCCCCCCTAAGTTCGGACGCTGATATTCACAATTGAGTTATTTCGTGTACACTATATCTGTCGTCATGATCTCATGTCACCATCTCCACAACTGTGGTCAGGGCTTTGCATTGCAGGTATTCGGATAAAAAGCCCGGATAAAACAGGGATAAATTGCCTATAGACCATTAATCAGGCAAAACAGTAGCTTATGCATACTTCGGGCTGGGGGATTTTTGAATCTTACTTTTGGACTGCCAATTATTCGGAAGTTGTGAGCTGTTACCATTAACTCAACTCTTCACATAATAGATCAAGGATAAGGCAAAATCAAGGGAAATCACGAGTCAGTGGATAAGAAGATAAAAGATAAATGTCCGTGGCCTCATCTATCAGTCTCTTATTCTTTTACAAAATCAAATTCTGCTGGTAATATTAAGCAGGTAGTACTTTTTATGAGATTATGACCAATCGAACAATACATGGGGGTAGCCTGCGCGGCATAGCATGTTATTTTTTCAAGGAGGACGTTCCATGTCAAGTCAGCGGAAGAAAGATTATTTTTGTACCCTTGTTTCTGAAGATGTCAAAATCGCCTTGAAAGTCAAACCTTCTCTCAGCCGAAAGCCAACGAATGAACTGTTTATCCAATGCAATCAGGTTGATTGCCAGTATGCAGGCCAGAATAGTCCTCCCTGCCCGCTGCAGCTTGATCTCTTCGCTGAAGAGATTGAAAAGAGGGAGGAGAAGCGAAAAGCCAGAAGAATGGATTTGTGTTATTGAACCAGGAATATCATAAGAGGTTGACGGTCCGAAATCCTGCCGGCCAGGTTCCGCGTGAAACTGGCACGGCAGCTCTGCGGTGAAAAAGCAGCCCGGTGTATTTTGGCGAAATGAAGAGCGGCCCTTGCGAATGCCAGAGCCCTGAAGCCTCCTGCAACCTCCCCCAGTCATGCCCGCCATCTCCTGCCCGTAAGCGGCAGAGCTTCCTCATCTTGAAAAATAGTATTTTGATCTCAAAATTATGTTGTAAAATTGGCATAAATATAATATAGTAATAGCCTGTAGAAGGCCTGTATAACGCTCTGTGTTACCTAGAAAAGAAGGGGTTCACATGACAAAAAGTCTAAAAGAGAAAATTCTCATTATCGATGATGAGACAGAGATCCTCAATTGCCTTTCGCAGATACTGGGAGCGGAAGGCTATACGGTAACCACGACTGATCGGGGAAGCAAGGGACTGGAGCTTATTACCCACAATCCTCCCGATCTGGTTCTCCTGGATGTCAAGATGCCCGACCTTGATGGGCTGGAAACCCTGAAGAGAATTAAAGAATACGATGAGGATATTATCGTTTTTCTCATGACCGCTTATTCTGACATCAGAGATGCGGTGAGAGCGATCAAGGGGGGTGCGCATGACTATTTTTCAAAACCGTTCAACATCAAAGAGACGAAGGAAAAACTGAGGAAGGCTCTCAAGGAGAAATCCCTGCGGGAAGAAGTGCTGAAGCTGCGCAGGGAGTATTACGGCCGGTCGAAGTTTCCCAATATTATCACTTCCTCGCCTGCAATGCTCCGGGTCTTCCATGAGCTTGAAAAAGTTGCCCCTTCAGATATTTCCATTCTGATTACCGGCGAGAGCGGTACGGGGAAAGAACTGGTCGCCAGGGCCATACACGAAAACAGCCCGCGAAAATCAGAGCCGTTCATTCCCGTCGACTGCGCAGCCATTCCCGAGACCCTGTTCGAGAGTGAGGTCTTCGGACACGAAAAAGGAGCTTACACCAGTGCGGACCAGAAAAGGAATGGCCTGTTTGAGATGGCCCATCGGGGGACTCTGTTTCTGGATGAGATCGGCAATTTGCAGCCCTCCAGCCAGATCAAGCTTCTGCGAGCGATTCAGGAAAAGAAAATCAAATATATCGGCGGGAAGGAACTGATCGATGTCGATGTCCGGATTATTGCCGCTACCAACCTCGATCTTCAGGAGGCCATGCAAAAGTGCGGCTTCCGTCAAGAGCTTTTTTACCGGATCAACCAGTTCAACATCCACCTTCCTCCTCTGCGGGAGCGGAAAGAGGATATCATCCTCCTGGCCAACTTCTTCCTGGAACGGTCTGTCAGTAAAAATGGCGCCACTGCCAAAAGCCTGGCCCCGGAGACCATAGAAATCCTTCTTCAATACGATTGGCCGGGAAATATCCGCGAACTGGAAAGCGTCATCCACGGAGCTTCCATTCTGGCCAGGGATGAAATCCGGCCCGAACACCTTAACTACCGGGTAAAAAGCAAGACCTCTTCCTGGATAAAGTTAACAGTCGATATTCCGGTTAATGCCTCTCTGAAAAAGGTTATGAAAACCACCGCTGAACAGGTGGAGAGGGCCTATATCCAGAAAACCTTCCTCAAGGCTGAATACAAGAAGTATGAAACCAGCAAACTCCTTGGCATCGGCCTTAAGACACTCTACGGAAAGCTCAACAAGCATAACCTCTGCCTCAAGTCCAGGGAACCGAATGAGAAAAAGAATGAGCAAATCACCTTCTCTGCCGGTATGACCCTCCAGGAGGCAGCCTCCCAGGTCAGGGAAAAACTGGAAAAATGGATCATCATCAAAGCCCTCCGTGAGGCAGAGGGGAAAAAATATTTCGCTGCCCAAAAACTGAAGGTCGATTATAAGACCCTGTGGCTGAAGTCCAAAAAGTATAAGATTGATAATAAGGCTATTTATGAGGAAGAAGTCCCCCGTCACTTTCTGGGTGTGGACCTGTGCTGTGAGCTCGGCCTGACTGAAGCCTGTAAGGCTGCCTTATCAGCCATGGAAAAAGAATTGATCCAGAAAACCATTGAAAAAACCCACGGCCATAAAACCGAAGCCGCGAAGATCCTGAACATCGATTATAAAACGTTATATAACAAGATCCTGCAGCATGACCTGAATCAAAGGATCTAAAGCCATCCCATAGTCTTCCCAAACCGCAGGGAGAGAGAAGCCCGGAGGTCATCACCCTGAGCTTTTCTCTGTACCTGCGGTAGTTCCATTCTCTCTATCTGCAAATTTTTTGCGTAAAAAAATACCCTTATTAGTTCCTGGATAATTGAAAAAAAGACCGACTAGGTGTGTATGAATATATTATAATTTTATGCAAAATTGATTAACTATATAACTTAATTCGGTGACCTGAATAGTTATGCTCATTGCCCAGGATCTCATTCGCCCGATAGCGAAAGTACAGAAAAGAGTTCTCTTGATCGATGACGACCGCTTCATTCTCCATTCTCTCGGTGAAATGCTGTCCATGAAGGGATACCAGGTGATCAAGGCTCAGAGCGCCGAGGAAGGATTACAGCACTTTGAAAGGGAAACTCCCCCGATTGTCATGGCTGATATTATGATGCCTGATATGGATGGATTGGAACTACTGCAAAAAATACGGAAGATTAACCCCGATGCTGAAGTCATTATGATTACTGCCTATGACCGGGCTGATCTGGCCATTGAGGCCATGCACTTGCAGGCTGCGGATTTTCTGTCCAAACCTATCCGTCCCCAGCAGCTTTTCTCCGCAATCAAACGTGCAGAAGACCGGGTCAAAAATAAAAGGAAAATAGCCCAATATATCAGCCGACTTGAACAGGCACTGGAGGACCGGACCCAAAGGCTTCTTCAGTCCGAAAAGCAGGCTGCGATCGGCAGCAGGGTCAGTGGCATTATCCATAATGTTTCTACACCCCTGGCCGTAGTTTCAAGCAGGGCAGAGTATCTTGCCGGCAAGCTTGAGGATCTGAAAAATCTGCCGCAAGTCCGGCAAAGTCCGGCTTTGCAGGAAGAAATGGAAAAGCGGATCGCCGAAGTACATGTCATAGTAAAAAACGCTCAAAAAATTGCCATGATTATTGATACCATCATGACCAAGTCCTACCGGGAACAGTATGAGCAGCTTGCTCCACTGGATATAAATCAGCTCGTTACCGATGAGCTGGACTTTTTCCAGTCCGATTTATACTTCAAGCACAATATCAAGCTCTCGAAGCATCTTGATCCCAATCTTCCCAAAGTTAAAATGATTTACAGTCACCTCTCCCAGGTTTTGGATAACCTGTTGAAAAACGCCATCGAAGCGATGTACGATTCTCTGACCAAAAATTTGACCATCATCACCGAACAGGATGAGCAGAATATCCTGATCAGGGTTCAGGATACCGGATCCGGAATCGCAGCCAAGAACCTGAAAAAAATCTTCACTCCGCATTTCACCACCAAAACCTACCGGCCCGCAGGAGGAAAAGAGCCTCTTTCGAGCGGAAGCGGACTTGGGCTCTCTGCCTCCCTCAGCTTTATTCAATTGTACGGGGGAACAATTCTGGTGAAGAGCAAGCCCAACGAAGGGAGTGAATTCACGGTCGTCATTCCCAAAAATCCCACTCCACCCCCTGGCAGGGGGGAAGAGTAGAAATGGCAATCGAAAATTGACCCGGTGTGATAACGTAAAATTCGCATAAGTCTCCACGTGCAGATCAAGTGTAGATATAGAGCAATAAGGTTGGGAGCCAGGAGTCAGGAGTCAGAATCCAGAAGAAGGTAAAAGAATCCTTTATCTAATGAAGTTTTTTGGCTCTACCATTTTGAGTGTGCATCAACTTGATGGTTACTTTCCTTGCGGGAATTCAACATTCGAACACCATAATCCAACTCTTGACATATCACCAGCAGCCGATTTATTATTATAATGTATAATTATAATAAGGTAATCGAGGTAATCACCGCCTGATATTGAAAGAATTTGTCACTCATCACCTCACCCAGCCTCAGAACTGGTACTGACTTCCCCCCGAAAAGTGCCGCGGATGGTTGGCCGGGGAGATATGGCCGCCAGGGAGATTTGATCCATGCAGCATATGGACAGGGAAGAAGAAATGTCATCCGAAGGGCCGCACGAGATCCGGTCCGGCAATATTGAAGAAATCCTGCGTGAGCGGGACCGCCTTGAGCAGATGCTCCGGGAGAGATTCGAGAAAGAGGTAGTCATCCTCTTTACCGATATCTGCGGCTACACCGGGTATATCGACGCTCACGGCGATGTAAGCGGTCTGGCCCTGATTCAGCGGCATAACCAGATTGTCCTGCCTCTCATTGAACAGTATCGGGGGATGGTTGTCAAAACCATTGGCGATGCGGTCATGATTTCCTTCTCAACTCCCCTGGATGCGGTCAAAGCTGCGGTGGACATCCAGAAAAAGCTGCACGAGTACAATACCACGGTTGAGGATGATGGCCGGATCCGGGTCAAGATCGGGATCAATATCGGCCAGGCACTGGTGGATGAGGCGGATATTCATGGCGATGTGGTCAATGTCGCCTCGCGTATTCAGGCCCAGGCCGGGCCGGACCAGATACTCATCTCCAGCCGGGTCTACGAACAGGTGCGGGGAATCGAGGATATCCTGTGCCGGTCGCACGGAACCGTGAAGGTCAAGGGCAAGACCGAGCCCCTGGAGCTGTACCGCGTAGTCTGGCGGGATGAAGACATCATTCTGGGCGATAAGCCAAAGGTCAGGTCTTTGAGCGGAGCATCACCTTCCCGGCAGCCAGCCAGGAAACCTGTCAGGATCATCCAGCTTGAGGTTACCCGTCAGGATGGCCGTCTCAAGATCAGCATCGACGAGCGCCTTGCAGGCGAAGAAAGCACGGTACGCAACTACGAGGAAGTCCCGGTATCCCTGGACTGGATTAAAACCCGGTGCCACGAGATGGTCGAAACCCTGAACGAGGTCAACCGCCAGGGCCGGTTCAGCCGCGAGGTCCTGCTCAAGCTGCGGGCAACGGGCCGGGTCTTTTATAATGAGCTTCTGACCCCTCTGGTCAAAACCAAACTCCGGGAGACCAGGGCCGAATACCTGAGTCTGAATATCGACGATCAACTGGTTCAGGTTCCCTGGGAGCTGCTCTACGACGGTCAGGAATTCCTCTGCCAGCGGTTCAATATGGGCCGTCTGGTGAAAACCCGCCAATCGGTGCAGGGGATCAAAGGCCGTTCCCCGCTGAACCCCTGCGGGGACAGGGTTCTGTCCAGGCCCCTGCGGATGCTGATTATCGCCGATCCTACCGGCGATCTCAAGGATGCCTACCGGGAGGGGATACAGATCCAGGAGCATATGGCTCAATACGGGAATTTCATTAATGTGGCCCTGCGCTCCCAGGGTATCACCCCTCCCTTTATCAGGGAAAAGATGAAATACTTTGACCTGATCCACTTTGCAGGCCATGCGGACTACGACCAGGAGAACCCCGAGCGGGGCGGCTGGCGTCTGACCAGCGGCAATCTGACCGCTCAGGATGTCATGCAGATGGCAGGATCATCCGCCATGCCCAGCCTCATTTTCTCGAATTCCTGCCAATCGGCCCGCACCGAAGGATGGGTCCTGAAGGAGCACTTTCAGGATGAAATTTTCGGCCTGGCCCACGCCTTTCTGCTGAGCGGAGTAAAGCACTATGTGGGCACCTTCTGGGAGATACTTGATGAGCCGAGCAGCCGCTTTGCCCTGGAGTTCTACAAGTGCCTTTTATCCGGCCTGACTACGGGTGAGGCCATGCGGGAAGCCAGACTGTCGCTGATCAGAAAATATGGCGAAGAAACGGCTGTCTGGGCAAGCTATCTGCTGTATGGCGATCCCACAACCAATTACCTTGATCTGATAAAGTCGGCTGAGGGAGATGATGAGTCAGAATCGGCAGGCAGCACCTCTGCCTTCCGGGAAGGAATCGAAACCGGGGAGCCGGGCAGACAGAGCCCCGGGAAAGCTGCCCTGGCTGCGACCGGCCTGAGGCAGCAGTGGCTGCTGGCGGCCGGAGGCGGCCTTCTTCTCCTTGCAATTCTCTTCCTGTTCACGACCAGACTTTGGCAGCCTTCACAGCCATCATTTCAGACCTTGCCCTTTCCTGCGGCAGCTCCGGGGGTCTTGCTCTCCCAGACGCCGGGCGGAGCGACAGCGGATTCCGACTTCCAGAAAAGCGTCCAGATCATCAGCCTCCTCTCCTCCTATCAGGATCGGTTGAACAGCCGGTTTAAGGAGCGGGGGTTCTTCATCAGGGAAAAGACACCGGATACCTGGACCTCGGTTCCCTTGTCCGTGGGTATGATCCTGCCCGACTGGGAGAAGGTCGATCCTGCTGCAGCCAGGGCTGCCAAGCCCCATTTTGACCTGCTTTTTAAAAGAATGGTTGAAACCTTCACTCAGACGCATGCCCTTGGCCTGTCCATTCTGGAAAGAGAGCGATTGACAGCCATTCTCCAGGAGCTTCAGATCGGAATCGCGAACCTTTCTCCCGATGCCCTCGAAAGTGCCCGCAGCATTCTCGCGGCCCAGGTAATTCTTTTTCCCGAACCGGTCTTTTACCAGTTCGATCAGGGCGATGATCCGCAGATCAGCCTTCGTCTGGTGGAAACCAAAAGCACCAAGATCATGGCCGCCTTCTCCGGGTCTTTCACCCCGGAAGCGGAGTCCATCAACAGGACAGCCTCGGACCTGGTCACCAGGATCGTAAAAACCCTCCAGGAAGAATACCCCTTGCAGGGCCGGATTGTGTCGCTCAAGGGTCATATGGCGGAAATCAACCTCGGATCCTGTATCGGGGTCTCGAAGAACCAGTCTTTTACCGTGCTGAACCAGGGGAATGATGATCCCCCGAAGGGGAATATCCGCATCCTGTCCGTTGCCGAACATACAGCCCTGGCCGAAGTTCTGGAACGGCATAAGGAATTTGTGCCCGGCGACCGGATAGTCAGCAAGGGCAGTGGTCAGTGATCAGTGGTCAGCGGCGTACCAAGAAGCAAGGGTAAGTGACTGGAGGCGTGAAGGGGGCAGTTTCCGATGAAACAGGGTCTTGTTCAACTCACCCAATTCCATGCTCATGATTCCACAACAACAGGTATCTATCGCGCCATATACGGTGCCCCCCTGTCATTGCTGTCTGCCTGCCTTGCGCTTTCTCTGAGCCTCCTTCTCACCTCGTGCTCAAAGGTTCAACCGAAGGTCTGCCTCAGAGATGGCCGTCAATATTGTCTGACCACGGATAAAATCCAGGTAATCACCTGGGATGCCTGCTACCGGCGCGCGATCAACTGCATGGAAGGCCAATGCTGGGAATATGCCATTGAAGAGCTGTATCAGGCCATTGCCCTTCGTTTTGGGGACCAGAGGCAGGTCAGGGCTTACGGCATGCACTTTCGTGAGGAATACTTTCCTCACCGCGAGCTTGGGATCTGCTATTTTCACCTGGGAAGGATCGAGGATGCAGTGCAGGAACTTGAGCTGTCCCTGAGCCAGACCCCGTCGGCCAGGGCTAAATATTATCTGAACCAGGGCCGGCGCGCCTATCTTTTGGACAACCATCTGGACACTGCACCGCCAGCCATTCACCTGGAGCTGGGCCTGGATCCGGACCTGGAACCAGGGGGAATTTCCCAGGAAGGGGGATCTCTGACCAATCAAGTCCTTTTAACCAATCAGACCCCGTTTCCTATCCAGGGCACTGCGCAGGATGATCACTATGTAGCCTCCATCTCGGTTAATCAAAAACCCGTGTTCATCGAACTGGCTGAGGGTTCAATACCATTTTCCGTGCCTGTCGATCTTACCGAAGGTGAAAACATGGTTCAGGTTGTGGTCAGAGACCTGGCTGACCGACAGGTCCAGCAGAACATCCGGATATCCCTGGACAGTCAAGGCCCGCTGGTTATCGGCTATTCCATCCGAGCGGCCTGGCCGGATCAAAACATACCGGACAGGACCAGGGGAGCATCCGGGGGAGCGTCACAGGAAACATCCGGCGGAACATCCGGGGGATCACCCCGGAGAACACCCGATGGAGCATCCGGTCAGATCATCCTGACCGCCGTGGTTTACGATCGCTCAGGAATAGCCTCCTTCAAACTGGACCAGAAAGAAGCAGCCAGGATCGGTCTTGACCAGCTCTGCCTGATTGAGCAGGCCGTGCCGCTTACCCCTGCTGTTGAGTTCCTGTCCTTCCAGGCCCAGGACCGGGCGGGGAATATTACTCAGGGCCGGATATCCCTTATCGCAGATGAGGCAGAGGGGCAGGGGCCTGAACGTCCTTCGGTCCGGCATCCTGCCGCCGTGCGCCTTGCCTGGAGCGGCGGCAGCGCCAGCAGCCTTGAGGGGGAGGGGGCCGGACTGATCCGGAGCCTTCCTCGTGCCCCGGCGGCAGGTGAAGAAAACGGCATCTCCTTTGATATTGTCCAGCCCCCCGAAGAAAATTTTACTACTCATTATCCGGAGATATTTCTGGAAGGCAGAATCAGAACCCGAAGGGGTATCCGGAAAATCGAGCTGAACGGACAAAAGCTCTTTGAGCCTTCAGACCTTCAGGAGATAATGGAAAAAAATATGGAGAAGCTCAAGCGCAGGCTCCTTGAGCAGAAGAAAGACCCGGCGCACTACGTGCGGCTTTTGCAGGAGGCGGTTCAAAGCTCTAATCTCTATTATCTCAATCGGAGGATCCCCCTGATAAATGAAGTCACTGACCTTGACCTGGTGGTTGAGGATGCCGGAGGCATGCGGGGAGCACGCCATTACCGCATCGAGAAGATCCCCAGGGAGGAAGTCATAAAGAGCGAGCAGCGGATGATCCTGGCACTTCTCCCCTTCGATACCGCCACAGCAGACGATGCTGCCGCGGCAGACGATACCGCAGTACCAGACATGGCCCCGCCATCAGAGATGGCCGCAGCAGCGAATGAAACAGTATCAGGCAGGGGAAATAATAACCATCTGCAAAGCTTCATCAATGCCAAATCCCTGGAAGCCTTTGTCAATCAGGGCAGATTTAACCTGGTTGAGCGCGGAAAGCTTCCCTGGGTGCTGATCGAAAAAACCATCCAATTGCATGGCCAGACAGCAGGACAATCAGGAGGACAACCGGCAGGCCAATCGGAGGGCAGAATTTACCAGAGCGATGTAGCCCAGAAGATCGGCGCGATGGCAGCAGCCGAAGGGGTCATCTGCGGCTATATCCAGCGGCGGGGGGATGGCACCGAAATCCTGGCCAGATTTGTTGAGGTCAAAACCGGCCTCATTCGCCTGTACCATGATGTCTTTACCCCCACCGAGAGCAGGGAGAGCCTGGAGACGATCACCGCGGGCCTGGCCATGAAATTCCGGGACTCCTTCCCCGTATGCTCAGGATCGGTCGTCGCCCGGCAGGGAAAGAGCATCCAGGTGGATTTTGGCTCGGAAAAGGGAATCTTTCCAGGGATGATGTATAATATCTTTGAGAATGAGCAGGAGCTCATTGCCAGGGCCAATATCAGAGAGGTAGGGAAAGGGGCCTCCGAGGCCGAGATTACCGGAGGGGAGAGCGCGAACAGAATCAAACCGGGTTACCGGGTGAGGACAAGGTAGGGGAAGATCGGGTGCTCACAAGGGTAGTTTTTTGGTTAATACATTGAATTTGCCAGCGTTAAATTCCTCCCCCTTGAGGGGCAATGCTATTTAAATTAAGGGATAGCGGAGTTCATGCCCAGAGCTCAGGAGAGCGTTTTTCTCCCTCGCCCCTGAAGGGGAGAGGGTCGGGGTGAGGGGCGTTACTGGTGGGGTAGTCCTTAACTTCAGAACTCCTGAAGTCCTGGATTTTATTTTGATACGAAAATTAAAGGTAGATTGGTTTGATTACCTGATAAATATTGGATATAAGTCATCTTGATCCATAACTTTACCGTGAGCATGAGCCGCCCCATTTCCATGCCAAATATGGGAGTCGGACCGGAGTTTTCACGGTGGCGGAATTGAAACTCATTGCATGCAGGGTAGTATGGAGCATTACTGATGATAGGCTGCAACAAGCTGCTGATAAGATTGTAGATTGGATATATCAACGATCAAAAGCATTTGTTCAATTTGGATTTGAACTGTGCACACACTATTTTACTAAGGAGAAGATCACCTTCGATTTATTGTGAAGGGAAGGACATTTCTGCAATGGTTATACTCCTTCGAGAACTGGTAATCATCATGGCCAAAACATGCTTACCAGAACTCAATGTAAGGTGGGACTTTTACCCGACCACCATAAAAATGAAGGAACAGGGGACTCATGTCTCAATATAGACGTGCCTATATGCCGGGGGGAACTCGCTTCTTCCCGGTTGTGACCTTCAACCGGCGTCAGTTTTTGACAACCGAGCTGGCACGGCGATGCTTGCGTTCGGCATGGGAGCACGTGCAAAGATATCACCCGTTTCGGGCGGAAGCGGTTTGCCTTTTGCCTGATCACCTGCATTGTCTTTGGACTCTTCCCCCAGGTGATATGGATTTCTCAAGGCGGTGGAGGATAATGAAAGGTGTATTTTCCAAGCAGTATCTTGCTGCTGGTGGCTTCGAGGCAAAGCGGAACAATTCACGGGAACGTAAGGGAGAAGTTGCATTATGGCAAAGGCGCTTCTGGGAGCATTTGATTCTGGATGAAGAGGATTTTCAGAGGCACTTTGACTATATCCACTTCAATCCTGTAAAACACGGCCATGTTGATGAACCAGCAAAATGGCCTTGGTCAACATTCTGCAAGCATGTGCGATTAGGGCATTATGATCCAGGATGGGGTGCCCAGGAGCCGAATTCAATCAAGGGATTAGCATGCTGGGGGGAGTAAAAACTTTGCAGGTAGCACCTAATGGGTTGCCGGTGGGGCACAAGCCCCACCCTACGGTACCGGATACTTCAGCGTACAGTTGACTGCCCAATCATACAATGTGCGGCCAAGTTAAAAAAAACCGACTTGGGACGAACTGTACTGCAAATCGGCGGCAGCCCCTTTAAAATGTAGGGTGGGGGCTTTTCGCCCCACCAAACACCGCACGCGATCTCATTGTCAAGCCTAACCGGCGGGAGATATATCGCGCTGTAAGTTAACTGCATATGAAGAATGATGAGAATACTGAGAAAAAGGAAAAAATACATCCCTTGCTGCCTGCTCCCGCAGGCAGCAAGGTCAGTGATTCAACAAAGACAGATGAGGCGCTAAAAGCTGATAAGGTCAAGAATCGAAAGAGCAAACTGCCCCTCCCTGCCAAGGGTGCCAGCATCCTCCTCTGCTTTATCTCCCCTGCCCTGCTCTTTCTTAGCTGCCTTGCGGCTGGAATCTTGAGTTTCAGCTATGGGCAAAACCAGGCGTTGCACCACCCTGCCCTATCGATTGCCCTATCCCTTTCGGCTTCCGAGGCAACTCCTCCAAGGCACCTTTCGCCCCCCCGAAAGGCCAATGTCACTAACTTAAGGATTATCCACGACCAACGCCCCTCACCTGCCACAGAGACTCTCTGCCAGCCCTCTCCCCAAAGGGGCGAGGGGGAAAAGCGCTGCCCCAAGTTAATACCATTGCCCCAAAAGGCCCCATCTCGGCCTGTCCCCCCTGCCCCCACATCTCCACCGCAAAGCGAGGATATTGCCATCACGATCAGTTACCCTCAGAAATCCAAGCTGACCACTCCATACCGGCAGATTTTCCTGGAAGGAAAAATTCAGGCCAGGCACGGCCTGCGGCGGATAGAATTCAATGGCCGGGAGCTTTTCAACAAGGCCGTGCTTGATAAGCTCATTCAGCAATCCTGGACGACAAAGCTTGACCAGGGGGGCGATAAAGCTTCTGCCAGGCCAACTCAAACCTCATCGAAGCTGCAAAAGACCTTAGCGGGCAGCCTGGAAAATTATAACCTGTACTGCCTGAACCAGGTCTGCTCCCTGAAGGAAGGCGATAACAAGCTCTATCTCGTGGTGGAGGACAATGCAGGTCATAAGGCCACCAGACGGTTCGATATCTGCGCTGCTCCTCTTGTGCCAACTCCTCACCGGATGATCCTGGCGCTTCTTCCACCATCCCCAAAATCAGGCGCGGGCAAGGATGACGATCTCGATGATTACATCCATCACCGGCTCGGTGAGGCTATCACCCGCCAGGCACGGTTTCATCTGGTCGAGCGGAGCAAGCTCCCCTGGCTGCTGATTGAAAAGGCCATCCAGACATCCTCTGGCGGCCATCAATCCGTCAGCGACCACCAAAGAGAAATTTTCCGGCAGGAAATTACCCGACAGATCGGCCAGCTTACGCCAGCCGAAGGGATACTGTTCATCGAAGTACACAAAAGCGGAGACGGCCTCGAGATTCAAGGCCGTCTGGTGAATCTGGAGAGCACCACCCTGGCCTTTCACCGGGTGTTCACCCCGATTCAGGAGCCGCAGGGCGATCAGGATTTCGGGGAGCTGGATACTATCATCTCCGGTTTAGCCATGAAATTCCGCGATTCCTTCCCCCTTTTGACCGGAACCATACTGGCCAGGGAAGGATCGATCATCGAGGTGGACCTTGGTTCAGAAAAAGGGGTGTTCTGCGGAATATGCTATAATATATTTACAGCAGACAGACAGGAGCTGCTCTGCCGGGCAATTGTCCAGGAGGTGGCCAGGGATGTATCCAGGGCCAGGGTTATTGAAGCAGATATGAGCCGGAAGATCAGGGCAGGCTGCCGGGTGAGCACCCGATGAAATAAAAGATGTACAGGGATAGAAAGCAGTAAAAGATGTGCAGGAACAGCAGTAAGAAAACATACACAACTCTTTGGGAGACAGCCTTTTTCCTTATCATAGCTCTCCTTCTCCTCATCGCCCTCCCCTCCCCTCCCGGCCACTGTCATCAGGAGAAGGTGAATTTTGGACTGACAGGCAGGTTCGGTTATAATGGAGCGATCATATGCGGGGAAATTTACCGTCACCGGAGCCGCGGCCAGACTTATGTTTACTGCGGGACCCAGGAAGGGCTGGTGATCATCGACATAACCGATCCTGCATCCCCCCGCATGGTGTCCTTCTTCGAGTTTGGAAAAGTCCATGCGATCAGCTTCTACCATCCGTCTGGCGAAGCCTCCGAATTTGCCCTGCTCCTGAAGGAAACAGGGGATACAGGGGAAATGGTCACACTCTCCATCGACGACCCCGCCCACCCTGCCTGTGCCGGCCGCTACAGTTTCCCCGAATATCCCCGCCGGATTTCTGTCTTTGACCATTATGCCTGCGTGGCGAATGAATCGCGCGGTCTGGTCATTCTCGACCTTCGCGACCCGGCCCGTCCGGTCTATGCAGGCGGATATCATACTCCGGGGCAGGCCAGGGATGTTGCCATATTTGGTCATTATGCCTGTGTGGCTGATGGCCCTCGCGGCCTGACCGTGATCGACCTGACCAATCCGGCTGATCCCCGCTATGCAGGCGAAAATCCGCTCGATATCAAAGACCTTGGCCCATGGATAGAGCACAAAAAAAATGCCTCGACAGTGGCCATGTATGACCACTACGCCTGCCTTGGCTTTCAATCGAAGGGAGGAGTAGCGATCGTTGACCTGAGCGATCCGGCCAACCCCTCGCTGGTCAGTTGGTTCACGACCGAAGGCGAGGCCAGAAAAATCGCCGTCAGCGGCCACTATGCTTATGTGGCTGACGATTCAAAAGGGCTGGTCATCATCGACCTCCATGATCCGGTAAAACCCGCCAGGGTGGATTCTGCCATGACAGGCCAGGAGGGAATCCCGGAGAGTGGCTCCGAGGGAGGTGCCCGGGACATAGCCGTATCCGGCAGCTTCGCCTCCCTGGTCAGTCGGTGGGGGAGCAGCCTGGCCATTCTGACTCTCCCGGATCCGTCCGCCCCTTCCGTGGCGGGCAGATACACGACGGAAGGATATGCCAGGGCAGTGGCTGTGTCTGGGCATCATGCCCTGGTGGCTGACGAGAAAAACGGCCTGATGATCGTCGAGGTCACTGATCCGGCCAGGCCGGTTTTGGCCGGGCACTGCTGCACCGCTGGATCGGCCAGTGACCTTGCAGTCTTTGGCAATTATGCCTGTGTGGCTGATGGACCGCGGGGTCTTGCCATCATCGACCTGAGTGATCCCGTTCGGCCCCGACAGGCAGGCGGCTATCATGATCAGAGGATGGTAGCCTGGGATGTTGCAGTATCTTCCCGCTATGCCTATGTGGCTGCCGACAGGCAGGGACTGGTGATTCTCGACCTGTCCGATCCTGACCACCCCACCCTTGCCGGAAGCTGTGCTACGGGAGGGACTGCCTATGGTCTTGCCGTCAGCGGCGACTATGCTTATGTGGCTGTCTGGAACGGTCTGGTGATCGTCAATATCCATGATCCTGTTCATCCGGTCCTGAGCGGCAGGTACAATCACGCTGATCTGACTGCTGCCCTGGATGTGGCTGTTTCCGGAAATCACGCTTTTGTGGCTGCCGGAGCCAGCGGCCTTTTCATTATCGATGTCAGCGACCCGGAAAGTCCGAAACTGGCTGCCCGGTATAATCCCCCAACTCTGGAGAACCATAAATCCGGGGTCCAGAGGGTGACCCTGTCCGGCGGCCATGCTTATCTGGCTGCCGGGACAGACGGACTGGTTGTGCTCGATGTCAGCGATCCGGCAAGACCCATCCTGTGCGGCCGGGAAGACACGCTGGGTCTGGCCTCGGGTATCGCCATCCATGAGGATTATGAGGATTATGCCTTTGTGGCTGATGCGGATGGGGGGCTGGCCATATACCGGATCATCGACTCCCCTGCTCCTTCGGGCAACCTGATCGTTCTCCCCAGCGGTCCGGCTTCGGCAGCCAACCCGCTCTGGCTTCCCGGCCAGACCCTGGCCAATCTTGCCTGTTCCACTTTTCTGGACCAGGGTTTTCCCCGCTACTCACTGTACTATCTGAGCCCTGATCCGTATCCTGACCTTGACCAGAACGGCTTTCCCGATCCTCTGCTGGTGCGGGATTCCGACCCTTCAGCGGCGGACCTCGATCATGCACTCACTGACTGGGCTGTAAATCGCCTGGACAGCGGCCCTCTCTACCTCTACTTTCCGGGGCAGGGAACCGGCGAGACGTACCGGATTCTTGGCGATGAAACCATCAGGAGTGGTAATTCTGGTAACCTCCCGGACCAGGAACAGGATGATACCGGCAGCCTGAAAGACTGGCTTGACAGTTTTCAGAAAGAGACGGGCCGGGACGTTATCTGCCTTCTGGAATTTGCCTCCTCAGGTTCTTTTGCCGCCAGGCTCATGGATTCAAATACCGCCCCCTGCACCCGGACCATCATAAGCTGCACTGACTCCGGACCATCATCCCTCGATCCGGACGGCAGGTTTTCCTTTACCGGCCAGTTTCTCAGGCTGCTTCGCACATCTTGGTCATCACCGCGGCCTGGGCTTTTCTCAGGCTCCGGGCCGGAGGCTCAAGGCTTGAGAATATCGCTTCTCCAAGCCCTTTTTTCCGAAGCCAGGGAGTCTTTTTGGGCGTCAGGCCTGCCCTGGAACACGCAGCCGCCCCAGATGATAACCGCCCGCGGTGCCAATACCCTGGTGAGCATCAGCCTGTCGGTGGCAGACTCCAGCAGCCGCTCGACCGCAGCCACCGGGAGCGACTCCGACATCGTCGGCCCCGCTCCGGTCACGATCACGGACCCAGGCCAGCGCCTTGTGCTCAGGGCCACCGGCCACTACCTTGACGGCAGCAGCCGGGACCTGAGCGGATGCGTTTATTATCAGGCTTCAGACCCATCTATCCTTTCCGTAACTCAGGAGGGGGAGATTTATCCTGACCCCAATACCGGCTATAATGGCCTTGCCTTTGTCATGGCCACCATCATCGATCCTGACTTTGCCCAAAGCGGAGAGGGGGATTCTATCGGTCACCCCCACCCAGTCTCCCCCCTCAAGGGGGAGGAGTCAAGAGGAATCCTCCGCAAGGGGGAGAAGCGTAAAGATACCCCGCCCCTGGGCGGGATCACCGGGCGTATCCCGGTCAGGGTGGCCATGCCTGCCGGAAAGGAAAAGAATACCTTGCCCAGGGCCATTATCGTGGCCGGAAGGGCCAATGATCCGGCAGGCTATGATTACCTGGGGGAAATCATTTCCCATACGGCCAGTTATGCCTATGACACTTTCATCGAGCGGGGCTACAGCCCGCAGAATGTCTGCTACCTGAACCATGACCAGACTCAGCCGGGGGTGGTGCACCTTTCGCCTGATCAGACTTTCGCTCAAGTTCTTGAGGCCATATTCACCAGAGCGGATAATCCTTATCTTGATCTCGAAGGCCTGACTGACCTGACTATCCTGCTCATCGATCACGGCCAGCGAAACACGTTTTTCCTGGGGCCAGACAGTGACCAGACCATATCCCCGGTTATCCTGGATCAGTGGCTGGACAGCCTCCAGAAGAGATGCCCGTCAGCCAGGATAACGGTCATTGTCGAGGCCTGTTTTTCGGGAGGGTTTCTCGATCCGTTGATCCGGGGGGCTGAAAAGAGAACGGTCATTGCCTCGACTGACGATGTCGATACCTACCTGGCAGCCGATGGCATGGTTTCCCTGACCTCGTTCCTCTTCACCCATCTGCGAAGCGGGGCCAGCTTCCAGGATGCCTTCGACCAGGCCCGGACGGAGCTGGCATCGGTCAGTTGGGGAGGCTTGCAGCATCCTGTCCTGAAAAGTACCGAAGGCAGCCAGACCGCAGATCAACTCTATCTTGGCAGCCCGTTTTTCCTCAGCCAGGGCCAGCCGCAGATACTTCAGGTATCGGGACTTTCCGACCCCAATCATCCGCTGGTTCCCCGAAAGCCTGTCGAGCTCTGGGCCAGGGTGGCAGATCATGAGGGAGCCCCTGTGACAAGCGTCTTTGCCCTCATCGGCAATTCCCAGGCCGCTGTCCGGTTTTCAGGCTCGTCGCAAACTCCCCTGATGGCAGCGGATATGACCAGGGTGGACCTCGCCTACAATCCCGACCGCGGCCGGTATGAGGGCGTGTATGAAGGATTTCCCTCCAGCGGCCCCTATACCGTTCTGTTCATGGCCAGAGACTCAACCGGAATGTTTTCTCATCCACGGACCGTCTATCCGAAGGTAGAGGGCGGCGATCAGGCCTCCAGCCCGGCAGAATATGCCCTCCTGGTCTATGACGACGACTGCCCGGAGTGCGCCCGTCAGGCGGAGCTCGCCCAATGGGTACTGGAAAAGAGGCGGGTTCCCAAAGAGAATATTATCAAGCTGTGCGGCAGGGAAAATCTTTCCTCTCAGATGGCTTTTCTTCTGACCGGCCCGGCAGAATCTGCCTCCCCTGCCTCTTCCGCTCCCCTCGATCATCTTCTCCTCTTCCTCATTTCCGGGGGAGACCTGGCTGACCTCGACGGCCCGGCCCTGAGCCGGAAACTGGATGAAATCCAACAGGCCAGAGGCTGCACCATCATCAGCCTGATCGATGCGGACGATGCGGACAGGTTTTTACCCATCCTGAAAGGGCCGGGAAGAATCACCATCAGCAGCGGCGGCACTGGCGATTCCGCCAGCGCAGACCTATCCTTCTCCCGCTTCTTCTTCTCCGGCATTTACCGCGGCCTGGATGTGTTTCGGGCATACCAGGCAGCATGTCTGGCCGTTAGTTACTTCTCAGGCACAAGACCGCTGCCGCTCCTTGACGACAACGGAAACGGCCAGGGCCCGGAATATGGGCCGGACTATGACGGCCGTCTGGCCAGCGGCATCTATCTTGGCGCACCTTTTGAGCCGCTACCGCCAGCCCCGGAAATCGATCTTTCCCCGTGTGTGTACCTCGATGGCCGGACGGGGAGAATCGCTCCTATCCAGGTCAGGGCGCAGGATGCCGGAAGCAGGGTTTTTGCATTGATCACCGCGCCTGACGGATCGAGCAGCCCGGTTGATCTGATGTATGACCCCAATACCGGCATGTTCGGGGCAGAATATGCCGGATTCACCGATAAGGGAGTCTACCGGGTAGTGGCATACGCCGAAGGACAGAGCGGACTCACCGACTTCGGTGAGACCCGCTATATAGTCCTCTGGCCGGATGAATTCGAGGCTGATGACAGCAGGGAGCGGGCTACAGCCCTGTTGGTCAATCAGCCATGCCGGGAGCACAGCTTCCATGATCCTTCCGATGAGGACTGGAGCTATTTTTATGCCTATGCCGGACTCAGCTACGAGGTCAAGGTCAGCACAAACTGGTCTGGCTGTCCGGTGCGGGTCGAGGTCCTGTCACCGGATGGGTCCCCTGTTGGCGAATCTTCCCCTTCCGTAGGTTTTACTGCGCTTGAGAGCGGCTTTCACCTGGTCAGGATCAGCTCTACCTGCGCGGACCTGCCCGCAGACTATCCCTCCTACGGGCTTTCGGTGATTTCTCTTGCGGCCGGAACAGGCGGGGCCTGGGGCTGGGTCAGGGATGCCGATACCGGAGCGGGTATTGTCGGGGCAACCATCTGTTCTGCTGCCGGACAATGTACGACCAGCCTTGAGGAATGGCGGTCACAAGATCCATCAGCGGCCATCAGACATGTGGACGCCGGCTTCTACTTCATGGATGCCCTGCCGAGGGCGAGTGCAGGATTGACTCTGACCGCCAGGGCTATCGGCTATCTGCCGCACAGCGAGGTGATATTCGACTATGACGAGGATATCCTCAGCCTGACCTTTTATCTTCATCGCGACCCTGAAACTCCGTACCAGCAGCCTCCAACAGATCCGGTGACTGTCCAGAGAACGGTCGGGATCATGAGCCGCGAAGGAGCGAAAATCAGGGTGAATGTGCCCCTGTCCGAGGGGCTGAACCTCTTCTCTCATCCGAATGCCGCTCCCAGCCCCCCATATAGTGTCAAGGATTTCATGGGGACCTACGGGCAGGCTGATCAGGCCGAAGGTCCCTGCTTTTCAGGCATCGGGCATTACAATGCAGCTCTCGGCAGGCAGGAGACGTGCTTTTTCGTTCCTCCCGCTCAGGGAGCTTCGGGCACCTGGTCCCCTAATTGCTCCAACCCCTTTCCCATGGTTTCGGGTGAAGGCTATGCATTGTATATGCGGCGGGGAAGAACCCTGAATTTTCCGCTTCCCATGCCGAATCCGCCGATCGACCTGAAGCAGGGGCAAAACTGGGTGGGTATTTCCGACCCGCCTTCTGGCTACTCATCGTATCTGATGCTTCAGGATATCGGAAGTGCCAGGGAAGTATCCAGCATCTTTGGCTTCGATCCTGAGACCGGCAGGTGGAAAATTACCTACTGGGACCATGACCGGCCAGCCGGAGACAACTTCCCGATCAGGCCAGGGGTAGGTTGTATAGTCCATATGACCGGCGAGAGGCTGAAGTGGCTGCCGGGAAGGAGGAAGTGAAGGATATGGTTATTCAGCAGGGAAATGGACGATACCGCCAGGGTGCCGTGTTGTCCATCACGATCACCGCGATTATTGCTACCGTCTCGATTACCGCAGGCCCCTTGTCTGGTTTCACCAATGAATGCCTGGCCCGGCCTGTCTGGGATTCGGTATATGAGGACAGGATTGGCTCTGACGACGCAAGCCACGCAGAATTTGGCGACCTCTCCTATGGCAATGAGGCGGTCATCGATTACCGGGTTGGCGATGACTGGATCAGGTTCCCGTGCAGGCTCAACACCAGACAGCACACGCCGCATACCGTCAATATTCTGTTCGAGACAAGCTGGGCTGACGGCGGTGCCTGGAGTCTGGTTCTGGCTGCCAGTGCGATAGATTCACCCGTAAGTCAGCGTCTTGGTGTCTGCTTCGATGGCTATCCGGTCCATCCTCCGGGAGGGGAGGAGATTCAACCGGGAACCTTTCAGGAGCATATCTTCTGGCTGGGATATATAGCCCCGGGCCGGCACAGGATCACCCTGAGCAATGAAACAGACCCCAATTCCCTGGAAAATCCCGGTGACAACTACGGGACTTATTTCGATTACCTCAAGCTGGTTCCCGGCAGCAGAATCGGCCTTTTTCTGGCCGCCGACACCAATGCTGCGGTCGCGCTGACAGGCTTTACCGCCCTGGCCGCGAACGATCCGGCCATCTCCGGCTCCGGGCCGCCGAAAGCAAACTTTTATGCCGGATATTGGAAATTCACCATCACCGGCCTTGAGCCGGCTGGCAGCGTGAAAATCGAGATACACTGCCCGCCGGAATCATTCTTTCCTCTTCAGAAATACTACAGCTACGGCGGCCCTGCACAGGGATGGAGATCACTGGCTGCCAGCAGCATGGATCAGGCACGGTCCATCGTTACTGTCACCCTCTCCGATGGAGGACCGGGCGATGGCGATACAACCCCGGACGGCTCCATTTCTCATACCGGAGGGATTGCGGTTCCCGTATCCCTGGGAGAAGGTTATGACTATCAGGGCTGCTTTATCTCCAGCCTGAAACAGGGGCAGGCATCTTCTGGCCAGGTCATCGATGGCAGGAAGAATCTTCTGTTTCGCCTGCTCCCTGGAGTGCGATGGTACAATGGCGATGTAATAAGGAAGTGCAAATAAGCCCTGACTTTCTATTTGACCGATATCTCAATTATTGGTATTCTTACTATGTCCTGGAATATAAGATTGGCTACGAAAGCTCGAAAAAATTTTATAAAGCTGCCAAGGAAAATGAGGATTACCTTTCAACTCTTGTTGAATGAAATGGAGCTTCGAGGACCTGATGCACATGAGTGGCCCAATTATGGAAAGCTCTTTGAAAACTGCTATCATTGCCATCTGAAGAAAGGAAATCCTGCCTATGTGGCAGTCTGGAAAGTTATCAGCAAAAAAGACAAAATTATAGAGGTGACGTATGTTGGAACCCACGAAAAAGCGCACTACGACCGGCTATGTTGAAATTAGGTTCCGTATTCCGGTAAAAAACCTGGATAAAGTCAAAAAGGCGATGGCCGATTATGGAGCAGAGGAAGCCGCTGATTCCACTCCCTGGCGGGAAGTCTGTCCAGATTTCAATGCCAGTCTGGCCCTCCAGGGAGCGCGCCATAGGGAATCACTCACCCAAAAGGAATTAGCTCGTTTGATAGGAATAAGCCAAACACATATCTCTGAAATGGAGCATGGGAAAAGACCAATTGGCAAGGAAATGGCGAAGCGCCTGGCCAAAGCTCTCCACGTTGATTACAGGGTTTTCCTGTAATCATCATCGTCCTCGGTTTGTTGACAATTGTGGGTTAGGCCGAATGGCACTTACATAAGCCAAGCTTATAATATAGAGAGGACACAAAACGCACAGGGAAAAACGATCTCCCGCAGAGACGCAGAGGCGCAGAGAACAACCAATCCGGCAAGGCTCTGATGAAAGTCGGGATATCCCGATGTGTCAACGGCCTGGAAGCAAGCAAAAAGTAAAAAGGCACAAGGAGGAGCTTATTTTACTTTTACTTTTCAATGACATCCTCTGCGTCTCAGCGTCTCTGCGGGAGAATTACTAATTCTTATGTAAATGCCATTCGGGTTAGGCCATTAGAGAGAAAAAGAAGATACAGTCATGCATAACCGTACTAGCCATACCCATACTTTGATCATAGCCGGTCGCATCCTTCTGCCGGGGATGGTGCTCTGCCTGCTTCTTTTCACTCTTCCCCTGAGGGCTCAGGGAGCGGTGGAACCTGAGGTCAAATTCACCTCATCCCTCAACCCGGTCGGATCAGGGGCCAGAGCTCTTGGCATGGGGGGTGCTTTCATTGCCTTTGCCGATGATGCCACAGCCGCATCCTGGAACCCGGCTGGTCTGAAAAACCTGCTGAGGCCGGAAATGAGCATCGTAGGACAATATGACAACCGCCGGGAGAGCTTTTCCTTCAGCGACTCACCCGGAGCTTCGAATGAATATGGCATATCGAGCGAGTATCTGAATTACCTGAGTCTGGCCTACCCTTTCCGCTGGCAGGACCGGAATTTCGTCTTCTCGTTGAATTATCAGAACCTCTACAGCCTGAACCGGAAGATGAACTACCAGTGGCAGGATGAAAATCCTCAGGGAGCTTCCAGCATGACGTATGAAGTCACCTACCGGCAGGAGGGCAGCCTCAAGGCTGCATCACCGGCCATAGCCGCCTTTTTGACCCGCACGGTCTCACTCGGTCTTACCCTCAACTTCTGGTCGGATAAATTCGGTGATAACGGATGGGTCGAAGATTACCGCAAGTCAGGCAAGGGAATCAAAAGAGGAGAGAAGTGTGAAAGCACTGAAGAATTCAAAGACCGTTACTCCTTTTCGGGATTTAACACCAATATCGGGCTTCTGTGGGACATACGTCCCTCTGTTACCCTTGGGGCTGTGGTCAAGACTCCCTTTACCGCCCGACTCAGGCATGAGGGGAAAAGTCTGAACCATACGATAAACCCGGATACGCCGTTACAGGATAATCCTGTCTATTCCCCCCCTTCCACCGATGAGCAGAAGCTCAGCATGCCCTTATCGTATGGGCTCGGCCTGGCTGTCAGACCATCCGATCGCCTCATCTTCGACCTGGACCTTGCCAGAACCGAATGGAACGGCTATGTACTGCGCGATGCCGAAGGACGCAAAATCGACCCCGTCACCTGCAAGCCCAAGGAGCAAAGCTCGATCAAACCTACCCATCAGGTCAGGCTCGGTGGAGAATATGTCTTTCTACTGAAAAAGACGACCTTCTCATCCCGGTTTGGACTGTTCTACGATCCGGAGCCAGCCGCAAAAAATCCGGATGATTTCTCCGGCTTCAGCCTCGGCTTGGGTATGCTCCTTGGCCGCCTGGCCCCGGTGTCTTTTGATGTCGCTTACCAATACCGTGTTGGGAGGAATGTGGAGGGAGACAGCATCAAGGGCCAGAATTCACCCGCTGACGTGAAGCAGCATTTGTTTTATTATTCAGCGATATTTTACTTTTGAACTATCCTGATTTTGCGGTTCCTTCAGGCATGGTCCCTGCTTTCCCTTGAGCACACTGGATATGACCCTGGCCAGTTCCTTGATTTCATAGGGCTTGGCAATTCCACCGCAGAAGCCGTAATCCTGATATGCCGAGATAACCGGATCGTTGGAATAGCCGCTTGAGACGATCGCTTTGACTCCGGGGTCCATTTCACGGAGCTTCTGGACGGCAAACTGCGCCCCCAGGCCTCCCGGCACGGTGAGATCCAGGATAACGGCGTCAAAGCCACGGCCTGAGACCTTGGCCTGCTCATAGAGCTGTACCGCCTCACTGCCCTCTTTGGCCAATGTGACCTCGTATCCAAGGTCCATGAGCATGTCGCCGACCATATCCCTGATGGTTTTCTGATCATCCATGAACAGGATTTTCCCCCGGCCGGTGGAGAAATCTTCTTCCACCACATTTTTGACCGCAAAAAGCTCTTTCTCTGAGGCGGGGAGAAAGAGGTGGAATGTCGTACCCGCTCCTGCCTCGGATTCTGCGGTAATATATCCTCCATGCTTCTTGATAATGGAGTAGCTGGTGGCCAGACCGAGCCCGGTTCCTGTCTCTTTGGTGGTAAAGTACGGGTCAAAGATCTTCTGAAGATGCTCTGCGGGAATACCGACTCCCTGGTCCTGCACCGATATCTTGACATATCTTCCCTCCGCCAGGGGCAGGCTCTCATGAGCTTCGATAGTCACATTTTCAGCCCATACCCTGAGATTTCCTCCCTGCGGCATGGCCTCGATAGCGTTGATGGTCAGGTTATTGATAACCTGCCTGATCTGGCCTTTATCGGCCTCAACCGGCCAGAGATTATCCGGCATCAAAAATTCGCTTTGCACTTTGGAACCGACTAAAGAAAAGCTCATGGCTTCTTCCAGGATTTCAGGAAGAGAGATGATCTTTTTGACCGGTTCCTGAACGCCCCGGGAGAAGGCAAGCAACTGCTGGGTTAAGTCCCTGGCTGCAAAGGCAGCTTTTTCCGCCCTGGTCAACCAGTCAAAAAACTTTTCTCCCTGTTTGGCATGCAGTTTCAGAAGAGAGAAGCTGCCGATGATAGAGCTCAGAATATTGTTGAAGTCATGGGCAATGCCGCCAGTCAGGAGACCAAGGGACTCAAGCCGCTGGGCCTTCTGCACCTCCTCTTCCATCCTTTTGCGCTCAGTGATATCCTTAAAGTTTTCCACAATGCCGATCAGTTCCCCGCCAGGGCTTTTAAAAGGTATGGCTGTCAAGATGCAGGAGGTTTTCAGACCCTCCTCCCTGGGCTCAATTTGCAGATCGGACTCGAAGCACTCCATACCCTTATGGATCATAGCCAGGGGACAGTTTGGGGTGTGGCAAAGCGGGTGGTGCAGTACCTCGTGGCAGGTTTTCCCTATGGCTTCATCCCTGTTCAGGCCAAACAGGCTGCAAAATGCCTCGTTGAACCGCAGCACTTTGAAATCCTTGCTGATCACGCATATTCCATCAACCGCTGCCTTGAAAATCTGGTTGAGCTCCGCATATGCCAGCATGGTCCTCTCCTCTGCCTGCTGGCGCTCGGCAATCTCCTGCCGAAGCTGTTCATTGGCCGCGGTCAACTGACTGGTGCGCTCTTTCACCAGTTTCACCAGCCGTTGGCGGTAGCGCTCCTCACTTTCACGAAGCGCCCGCTCGTTCTCGGTGCGTATTTCTTCCAGACGCACCCGCTGAATGGCTTCGCCAAGTTGCAGGGCAACTTTTTCAAGCATGGTTACTGTTTTTAAGGGAAGCATGTTTTCCCGCTGGTCAGCCACATGGATCACACCAAGAGTGCTCTCACCCAGGCGGATCGGAACCAGGGCTGTGGATTCGTATCCTGTCTGCTGGCGAACCTTGCAGGTCTCACCACCCTTCTCTTCCTCTTCCGAAGGTGCGGCCAGGAACCGGCTCATATGGTTCGTGAAAAAGGAGCCTGCTTCGGTGCACCAGGAGATCCGGGAATTCGTCTCTCCTTTCATGACCCTGATGCACATGCACTGTCCGGATTTGATCGACAGAGGGTCCTCGGCTTGATAAAAGTCTTTTTCGAAGCCGTCACATGCCTGGTAGGGGATGTTGCCTTCCTCATCCAGAATCCTGATGCCCACGGCTTCGCATCCGGTAAACTTCCTGATTTCAGCTATGCACTCCTGGAGCAGGGGGTTCATCTTCGTGTGCCGGTTGGTGATTTCGAGAAACCGGTGAGTAATCCTCAGTGCCTCTTCCACCTGCCTGCGGCCTATGGCATAGCGTATGGAGTGAACAAGCAAATGGCCATCCACCTGCCCCTTGAACAGATAATCCTGGGCTCCCTTCTCTACAGCTTTCATGGCTGTCATTTCATCGGCCAGGATGGTCAGAATAATGACCGGCACATCCGGTGCCTGAAAGGCTACCCGCTCGAAGGTGGCAAGACCATGGCTGTCAGGCAGGGAAAGATCCAGTAAAACTATGCCGACCCTTTCCCTGGCCAGGCAGTCCAGGCCGCTCGACAGCCGGTCGACCCACACAAGATCAAAGGGAAAATTCTTCACCTCACGGAGCATTTCCCGGATCAGCCGGGCATCTCCCGGATTGTCTTCGATCAGTAATATTTTCACCGGCTTATTATCCATCACTCACAGGCTCCCGGCAATTTTACAATGGTAAGCCAAAAACCTTCGATGCCTTTCACGACCTCGATGAACTGATCAAAGTCAACCGGTTTGACAATATAGCAATTGACGTGCAGGTCATAGGTCTTGAGAATATCCTCTTCGGATTTCGAGGTCGTCAGGGCAATCACCGGAATACGCCGCAGATCCGAATCATTTTTTATTTCCGCCAATACCGCCCGGCCATCCTTCTTCGGAAGGTTGAGATCGAGCAGAATAAGGTCCGGGTAGGGTGCCTGGCTATACTTACCCTCATGGTGCAGAAAAGAAATAGCCTCTACACCATCCATAACTACACGCAGATTATTTTGTATTTTGGCCTCCTTGAAAACCTCCTCCGTCAAACGTACATCACCGGGGTTGTCCTCAACCAGGAGAATCTCAATCGGTCGGATCGATGCTGATTGCATATTCATTTTTCCTGTTCCTTAATTTATATTTAAAAAGCTTTATTTAATAACTTATCTCGGAAGAGTGAAGTAAAATGTTGCTCCTTTTCCAGGTTCAGACTTCACCCAGATACGTCCGCCATGCCGCTCCACAATTCTCTTGCAGATAGCCAGTCCAATGCCGGTACCGGGATATTCCGCTTTGTTGTGGAGACGTTGAAAAATGACAAAGATTCGCTCGGCATACTCCGGATCGATACCGATACCGTTATCGGATATCGAAAACAGCCAGGTCTTTCCTCTTGGCTCGACCGTAATATGAATGAGTGGCGGTTCCTGTCCGTGAAACTTGATTGCATTGCTGATCAGGTTCTGAAAGAGATGGACCAGTTGCGGGCCATCAGCCATAAGTGTCGGCAGCGGGTCGAAGGTAATGATTGTACCGCTCTCGGCAATCGCCTCCTGGAGATTGGCTATGGCCTGGTTCAGAACCACCGTGCTATCGATTGGCTGAAATTCCTTCCCATGCGTGCCCACCCGTGAATAGGACAGAAGATCATTGATCAGACCCTGCATGCGGACAGCGCCATCCACGGCATACGCAATAAAATCATCAGCACTGGAATCGAGCCTGCCCTTGTAGCGCCGCGACAGGAGCTGCATATAGCTGGCTACCATGCGCAACGGCTCCTGCAGGTCATGTGAAGCCACATAGGCAAACTGCTGCAGATCGGCATTCGAACGGGCAAGCTCTTCCGCCCGCCGGGCCAGTTCCTTCTCGGCTTTTTTCCGTTCGGTAATGTCCTTGAAATCCTCAACGATTCCAAGCACTTCACCATCCGGCTTCCGAAATGGCGTAGCCGTGACAATGCAGGGGATCATAGTGCCATCCTGCCTTTTTTTCTCGGTGTCGCATTCGACCCTCTCCTCACCATGAAGAATTTTGATCAGCGGACAATCAGACGTATGGCAGAGAGGACCGGGGAAGGTCTCATAACATTTTTTACCTACAGCTTCATCAGCCCTGCTCAGGCCCGACAGGTTCAACAGGGTCTTATTAATCCGAAGTATGGTGAAGTTTTTGTCGATTACCCGCATGCCATCGGCTGCGGTGTTGAATATCTGATCGAGCTCGCTATTGCGCTCCCGCAACTTCTCATTGGCATCAGCCAGTTTTCCATTGGCTGCCTCAAGCTCTTCCTTGGCTGCCTCAAGCTCCTCATTAGTGCTTTGCAGCTCCTCGTTGCTTGACTGAATCTCCTCGTTGGCAGCTCTCAGTTCCTCATTGGTACTTTCCTGCTCCTCGATAGTGGATTGCAGATTCGCTCTGGTTGCTGCAAGCTCCCGCCGTAATCTGACGACTGTCTCGTGGTGCTCATCCAGCCCCTCGGTCTCTTCATTTCCCTGATCACCTTTCAGGTGAGTGGACTCACTCTCTCCGGGTTTAAGGCCCCTGACCTGAGCGCAGTCGGTCGTTGTGTGCAGGTTAAATGCGCCACTGGCCTGCTCCTCCCCCCTGTTTTCCTTCCCCTTGCCAACAGACATCATTTCCGGGGTGTGCTTCTGAGTGGTAAAATCAACAGGCAGCGAGCTTGTGACCGCTCCTTTCACATAGATTTTATTCTTCTTGTCAACCACAGGAAAAAGGTCCGAAAATAGAGCGGCGCTTTCAGACGATCCCAGGATAAGAAACCCCCCGGACTTCAGGGCATAGTGGAAAAGACGGATGACCCGCTGCTGTAAATCCTGCCCCAGGTAGATCAGAAGGTTCCGGCAACTGATCAGGTCCATATTTGAAAGAGGGGGGTCTTTGGTTACATCCTGCCTGGCAAAGGTACACAGCTCCCGGACATGGCTGGCAATCCGGCAGCCATCCTCCGTGCGGATAAAAAAGCGCTGCAGGCGCTCCGGCGAGATGCCGGGATTTTCCGGATACGTGGCGGACCGTGCAGTTTCGATGACTTTCCCGTCAATGTCGGTGCCAAAAATTTGGATCGGGGGCAGGCAATTGCACCCGTCGAAAAACTCCAGCAGGCAGATAGCTATGGAATATGCTTCCTCACCCGTCGAACATCCCGGAACCCAGACTCTGATGGGCAGATCGGGCTGCCTGTCCCTCATCAGGGCAGGCAATACCCTGCTCTGTAAAGTCTGGAACACTTCCTGCTCACGGAAAAAGGCGGTAACCTTGATAAGGATATCCTCATATAAGGCCATCACTTCGGCAGGATGTTCAATAAGGTACTTCAGATAATCGCCTGCCTCGGGAATCTTTTGGAGAGCCATGCGCCGGGTGATACGTCGGCTGATGGTTGTGTACTTATACTGAGTAAAGTCACTGCCGGTTACATTCCGCAGCAAAGCAAGAATCCCGGTCAGGGCTTCCCTCTCTTTTTCCTCATCCCTGGAAAGCTCAGATTCATGCCCTCCTGGAGAACCTCCGGCATTGTCTCCGCTCTTTTTTTGAAAAAACCTGGATGCTGATTCTTTTTCCTGCATTTTCCTCTTCTCCCCGATAATACTTTGTATACCTGGACTAGGGAATTGCCCATAATACCTTGCCAATACATGGCAAAATAGTTCATCGGTCGAATTTATTGTTGATAAAACCTTGTATTATTCTATAATACTAATATTATGTTAAAACTTAAAGGCTATTTTCTTACATTATACAACAAAACTTAATCCTATCATAACAATTTTTTTGTCATATCTCTCTACCGGACACTTTTGAGGTAACAACCGCGAATGAACGCGAATGAACGCGAACTGAACAAAGAGGACTCGATAATGAAGGCAAATCAAAAGAATTTATTAGCGTCTATTCGTGTGCATTCGCGGTTGATTACAGGAATTGAAAAAAAAGTGTCCGGTAGCGAATGTCATATCTATTTATCCCGCAAATTCAGATGAATTAAAGGAAGGCTTGGTACTCTGACCCAAGATCTGCTTTGCATGCTATACTTTCAGGGAGAAATAGTATAAAATAATCAAGGTAAATAGCCGCTCCCTTAAAAACACCCAGGAGGAATCGCCAATGACTGAAAAACCCTATGTAGGAATCGTGATGGGCAGTGATTCTGACCTGCCCATCATGTCAGAAGCAGCCGGGGTTCTGGATAAATTCGGTGTGGAGTACCGGATCGATATTCTCTCCGCCCACAGGACCCCTCAGAAAACCGCCGAGTATGCCCAGAACGCCATTCAGCAGGGGATCGGGGTAATCATTGCCGGTGCTGGAGGAGCGGCACACCTGGCAGGCAACCTGGCTGCCTGGACCGTGCTGCCGGTTCTGGGAGTGCCCATTGCCTCTTCTTCCCTGCAGGGGCTGGATGCCCTGTTGTCCACCGTGCAGATGCCCGCAGGCGTGCCGGTGGCTACCTTGAGCATCGGAAAAGCGGGAGCCAAAAACGCGGCTATTCTGGCTGTTCAGATTCTCTCGCTCCAGTTCCCCGAACTGCGGCTGAAGCTGATCAACTTCAAGAGAGAAATGGAAGAGGAGATAGAGCAGAAGAATGCAGAACAAAAGAATGCGGCCCTGTCAAAAAATATACCCATCTGAACACTCCCCTGATGCGCCTGCTGCCCCTGATGGGCTGTCGTTACCCGACGCCAGTGGCGATTTCTCTCACCGGGTTATCAGGGTTGATCCTCACCGTCCGGAGCCATCGAGTCTCCGGAAGGCAGCCCAAGTAATACGGGAAGGCGGTCTGGTGATCTTTCCCACGGATACCCTCTATGGGCTGGGGTGCAGTGCTTTTCATGAGCCCTGCCTCGATCGGATTTTCTCCCTGAAGGAGCGTCCGTCGGCAAAGCCCCTGCCAGTCCTGGTGAGTGGGCCCGGCCAACTGGCCGAACTGATTCGCGGCCCGGTATCGGCCCTGGCTCACGACATTATTCAGGAATTCTGGCCGGGAGCCCTGACCCTGATCTTTCAGGCCGCAGACAGGGTCTTGGCCCGGATAACCGGAGGAACCAAAACTATCGGAGTGCGGATGCCGGGCTGTCAGCTTACCCTTGATCTGATCAACCTCGCCCGTGTCCCCCTGGCAGCCACCAGTGTCAATATATCAGGCAGGCCGGTGCATCAGGAAATGAGGAGCATGATAGCTGAATGGGCACCAAAGGTTGAGCTGATCCTGGATGCAGGAGCTGTCCAGGGGAATCTGGCCTCAACCGTTCTTGACCTGACCACCCATCCACCCAGGCTGCTGAGAGAAGGAGCCATCAGTGCCCGAAGACTGCACCGCTATCTTGGCCCGGACCCTGAACCGGATCAAAAGCAGACTGGCTGAATTGCCGGTCCTTTTTCAGATCGCAGCCCTTCTTGGTGACATGGGCATATCCGGCTACCTGATCGGAGGAACTATCCGTGATCTTGTTCTGGACCGCCCCATCAAGGATATTGATCTGGCCATCACCGCCAGCCCGGAACGTTTTCTGAAAAGGCTGTCCGGAAAAGTTCCCGGCCACTCGGTCTGTCTGGACAGGGAATTTCTCACCTTCCGGTTTATGACCAAAGATCAGCACTGGTTTGATGTTACACCTCTGAAAGGGGAAACCATCATCCAGGACCTTCACCGGAGAGACTTTACCGTCAATGCCATGGCCATTGATCTCCAGAATATTGCTGCTCCTGATTCTCCCCTGCACCTGATCGATCCTCTGGGGGGAATCAACGACCTTGCTCAAAGAACCATCCGGGCAGTTTCTGAAGAAGCATTTCGCGATGATCCCCTGCGGATACTCAGGGCTTTTCGGCAGGCAGGGCAACTGGGCTGGCGGATCGAGGAGAAAACCGGAAATCTCATCCGCCGGGACCGGGATCTGCTTAAAAAACCAGCCCCGGAAAGAATCCGGGAGGAATTATTTTTGATCCTTTCGATGGACCATGCCGGTCCCACCTTCAGCAGGCTGCATCAGAGCGGTATTTTGCCCATCCTTTTCTCCCCGGTTCTGCCGGAATGTCCTGAACGGCAAGAAGCTCCTGAAGGGAAGGCTCTTGCGGAGGGTAAGCATGGCTGGGCAGATGCCCTGAGGAACCTGGCCTCAGTGGAGGCGATTCTCTCCTGTCTGCCGATCGGCGATCCGGCCTGCCTTCGGGAAATCCACAGCCTGCTGTCCCGGACTTGCGGGCATCAGGCAACCTATTGGCCGCTATTGAAACTTTCCGCCTTCCTCAGTGCAATGCTCCAAGGTTGGCCGGCAAAGAACCATGACCGGCTCGATTCCTTCCTCCGGTGGCTATGTCTCAGCACTCCCCAGCGAAAGTATGTCCTTGGCTGCATCCAGGGACTGGAAAAACCCCTTGAGCTGATATCAAGCCAATGCTGCACTCCCCGCTATTTCCTCCGCTTCTTCCGGCAGTTCGGTGAAGCCGGCCTCGGTGCCCTGATCCTCAGTATAGCCCGCCAGAGGGCGGATAACGTCTCCCCTGACCTAATCAGGGACATGGATGACCTCTTGAGCCGAATGGCAAGCTTTTATTGCACCTGGCAGCAAATGAAATCCCATCCGCTGGTGGATGGGAACTTCCTTCTTGATTATTTTCACCTTTCGCCGGGTCCCGTCATCGGCGATATCCTCAATTTTCTGGAGGAAGCCAGAGCCGAAGGAGAGATACAAACCAGAGAGGAAGCCATAGAGCTGGCCAGGCAATTTTTTAACTGACCACCGACCACTTATCACCACTCAACCCCTCGCTACATATCCCTTTGCAGCAAAATTCCATCCGCATGACGATAGAGATAAGCGTGAAGGCAGAAACAGGAATGAGGAACGCTTTTCTCCCTCGCCCCCTCAAGGGGGCGAGGGAGAAAATCAGGGAAGGCTGGGTGGGGGTGATGGTTATTATCATCCTCCTCATCGATAAAAGGGGAACATCTGCGGGATCAGTGAGGAGTCGCCCATGAATGACTTATTCAGGTATTTTTCTCTGTGTTTCTCTGTGCCTCGGTGTCTCTGTGGTATCATTGGTATTTTTTGTCTCTATGGTATCATTGACACTTGGAATGAACATCCCTTTACCGGTCCGGAGTCGGAAGAGGTGTCGGCTTGATGATCGAGAAAGTGCAGCTTTCTCTGTTTGATCTCCTGATGTGTCTTTCCGAGGCCATGGACCTGGTCAGCGATATGGTGGTCAACCACCAGAAACGGGTCAGTTATATAGCCCTGCGTCTGGCTGTGGAGCTCGGACTTTCGGTTCAGGAGCAGAATGAATTGATCATTGCCGGAGCACTCCATGATTGCGGAACCTTCTCGCTCAAGGAAAAACTCGACATTTTGCAGTTCGATACCCGGCTGCTCTGTGATCATGCTGAGATTGGGTATCAACTGCTGAAAAACTTCCCCCCTCTCAAAAAATCAGCCCTGCTGATTCGCTATCATCATCTCCCCTGGCAGGATGGACGGGGAAGCGAATGGGCAGGAGAGCCGGTGCCATCAGGAAGCCACATCCTGCATCTGGCCGACCGGATCGACATTCTGGTCGATAAGGAGCGGGAGATCCTGGGGCAGGTGCGGGGAATCCGCCAGAAAATCTGGGAGCGGTCGGGTACTCTGTTCATTCCCAGCCTGGTGGAAGCCTTCGGAGGGCTTTCCTCCAAGGAATATTTCTGGCTGGATCTGGCATCTCCCTTTCTGGACGATGTCCTGATCCGGCGCGGGCCGATGTCAACTTTAGAGCTGGGCTGGAATGACCTGATGGGCCTTACCAACCTGTTCTGCCAGATCATCGATTTTCGCAGCCCCTTCACCGCTACCCATTCCAGCGGAGTGGCAGCCTCGGCAGAAGCACTGAGCCAACTGGCGGGCTTTTCCGAGCGGGAGAGCCGGATGATGAAAATCGCCGGATTTCTCCACGATCTTGGCAAACTGGTTATTCCCTCCGAGATCCTGGAAAAGCGGGCTCATTTGACTGAAAGTGAATTCAACCTCATCCGCAGTCACAGCTTTTATACCTACCGGATACTGGAGAATATCTCCGATTTGAGCACGATCAATGCCTGGGGGTCTTTCCATCACGAGCGGATGGATGGTCAGGGCTACCCATTCCATTACCTCGCCAGGGACCTCCCCCTGGGGTCCAGGATTATGGCTGTAGCCGATGTATTTACGGCCATTAATGAGGACCGGCCTTATCGCAAGGGATTGACAAAAGAAAGCGTTTTACCGATCCTTCGGGAAATGGCCAGGGATAAGGGTCTTGATCCAGCCATGGTTTCAATCCTGGAGCGGCATTATGATGAGGTCAACAGCCTTCGCCTCAGAGCGCAGGAAGTTTCTCATCAGGAATACAAGGAAATACTGTCGCCTGCCCAGTAGTCAGCATCTGCGGATGACTTTCACTATATCAGGGTCCAAGTATTTTCAAGGAATCTCGCATCTCGAATTCAACTGCAATATCCAGTTACTGTTCAATTATTGGCAATACAATGTTTAATCATTGAAGACAAAATTTGAACACTACGGTTAAAATTCTTGCAGAATCTGTAAATTATTCTTGAATGGCACCAGACAACTGCCCTCCCCGGAATAAGAACTCATGCCATGATCACACTGAGATCACACTGATATAACAGCACTTCCCTGCCTGATTATATCCATAAAAAATGGTAATTCTGTGGTGGTACACAAATTGCAGCTTCCTTTTCCCTGAGACCGGAACTGGGTATTTCTCATTGCTGCAAAGCCGATGGATAGGATTTCTTATAATATTCTAATATCTGTTGTCATCATAAGGAGATAAGCAATGGGTAAAAAGTTATCATTTATCTTGCTCAGTTTTTTACTTATGTTATGTTCAATGAATAGAGCCAGTGCTACGGTTCTCACCTTCCGGCCCAATCAGCTCAATTCTTCCATCCCGATAGATTTATGGGATTTAGATCATGGCAAGTATTACCTCTGGGGCATGAGTGGGAATATGCCGACTCAGGAGACCATTGTAAGTGCCTCTTTGTTCATTGATAATATCAATGACTGGGCTGTAGAGCCTGATGATAGATTATATATCCACTTGCTCGATAATCCTTCCCCGGGTGTCAGGGTGAGAAGTGACTCCGAGGGAGGGGGAGATAATTTTCTCAATCAGGGGATTCTGCTCACGACATACACTGATCATAATGAAACGGGACCTCAGCAGAGAAATAATCCTCCGGAAGACTGGAGGTATGTCTTTACTGCCGCCCAGCTTGATATTTTCAAGGATTACGCAGGCAACGGGATATGGGGTTTGGGTTTAGACCCGGATTGCCATTACTACAACGATGGAATAACCTTCACGGTGGAAACTGCTCCTGTGCCTACGCCTTTACCATCCAACTGGTTACTTTTTCTTGCCGGACTCGTAGGATTGGCGGGAACCCGGAGAAAGCTCTGGTGACATTTCGGAGTCTTTTTCGGGAAATGTCGATAACCCTGTGCCTGTCCACCATTGACCAGATTCCCAAAAAATATTGACAATCCAATTGACAGGTAAGCTGGTACATGGCATACTTATATATCAGTTGACTATATAAAATCAGGGATGAACCCTGGACATGGAAAATATCAGCCTATACCCGCCCCTGCTGGGCCAGGTTCAGGAGATCGGGTACAGGTTAAGACAGGCAGATCAAAAGCCCTGGAAAAGGGCTGTCTGAAAAAAGCCATGAAGGCTTTGAGCCGACGGGAAAAATCGGCGCAAGGTATTCATGGCTTTTTTTGTTTTTCAGCTCCCGCCTTGGCCGAAAAACCCGGTCTATCTGTCCGGCAAAAAACCCGGTCTATCTGTCCGGCATTGCCTTAATTGGTCATATTCTTCAATTCAAAGTATGGTTCAATTTACCATGTTACCGTGTTAGCGTGTTTTTCAGTCCAAAGGAGGAAAATGGAATGCTGAAAATGTTGAAATGGTTTGGTAAAGGAATATGCATTTTTCTCTTCAGTATGTCTTTCCTTGTTGGTTTCCGGTGCATTGTCCTGGCTGAGGAAAAACCTCAGCCGGAGAGGGTGCTGCAGCTCGATGAAGTCAATGTCGTGGCCTCACCGATCATCGAGGAGAACCAGGTAACCAGGTACGGCAGTCAGGTGACGGTAATCAGCACCGAGCAGATATCCGACCTCAATGCCCAGGACCTTCCTTCCGCCCTGCGGAGGACTCCGAGCGTGATTATTTCCCGGCATAATCCCATCGGCAGCTTTGGGGGAGGCACGGGGGGCACCATATTCATCAGGGCGCAGGGCAGCTCCCGCCCCGGTGCCGAGATTCAGACCCTGATCGATGGAATTCCCAAATTTTCCGGGGTCTGGACTCATCCGCTCATGGATTCCCTCAGCATCGATCCGGTCGAGTCGATCGAGGTCTACAAGGGGGCACAGCCGGTGCTCTATGGCAACATGGCCTTCGGGGCCGTGAATCTGGTAACCAAAAGAAAAAGAAAACCCGGTTTTTCCACCAGCCTTCAGGGATCAGGGGGATCGTACAATACCTGGGTAGAGGTTACCGAGCATGGCGGCAAGATCGATGCCTTCGATTATTATCTCATCCAGAGCTACCGCAAATCCGATGGTCACCGGGATAATGCCGATGGCGAGGTCAAGGATTATTTCGGACGGATGGGGTATGAATTATCGCCAGCCTGGGATGTCAGCCTGACCTTGAACCGCACCGACAACTGGGCTCTCGATCCGGGACCGGAGGGCAGACCCCGGGATGCGCAGGGCAAGTTCAGTATCAACGATTCCATGACTGTCCTGGCCCTGTCCAACCACTATGAACGGGCTGACGGGTATTTCAGGCTCTATTGGGACAAAGGGGATATGGACTGGGAAGATCAGCCGGATACCAAGAAACCCAACCGGGAGCTTTTCGATACCCTGACCGACTACACCAACTACGGCTTTCGTACCCGGCAGATCATCACTCCCTGGGAAGCTGGCGAAATCATGGCCGGGTTCGATCTTGACTTTTTCGGCGGCAGGGTGACGGAGGTCCGGCCTTCGGGTAACAAGCGGATGGACCGCGAAACCTTCCGCCTGGCAGCTCCTTACCTGGCCATCAGCCATCAGTTTGGCCCCAAAGAGAGCTGGCACCTTACGCCTTCAGCCGGTGTGCGCTACCTTGACCACAGTCAGTTCGATGACCAGTGGGGTCCGCAGGCAGGCATGATCCTGGGATATAGGGAAACGCAATTGCATGCCTCCTACGCCAGAGGGATCAATTACCCCGGCATCAATGTCATTGCCCAGTCGTATCTTTCCTGGGGCCGCAATACCCTCTGGAGAAATCTCGATCCTGAGATCCTTGATCATTTTGAAGTGGGACTGTCCCACACATTCAGCCCGATGATCAGGGCCGATGCTACCGCCTTTCAGGATAATGGCCGGGACCGGTTCCGGTTTGTGGCTCCGCCGCCTCCCCCTGCGCATTTTGAAAACATCGAGACCTACAAAACCAGGGGAGTCGAGACCACGATTACCCTGACCCCGTCCCCCGATCTGGCCTTCTTTGCCGGTGGGACCTATCTTGACGGTGACCCCTATGACCTGCCCAATGTTCTCAAATGGAGCGGCAGCGCCGGAGCCACCGTGCGGTTCCTGAAACACTTTCAGCTCAGCCTCGATACTCTCTACCTCGATGAGCACTATGTCACCAATCCCCGCTTCCCCGGCGCACGGGACAAGGTCGGATCAGCCGCTCTCCTGAACGGTAAGTTGAGCTATAATTTTACCATTCAGCCGGTGAAGAAGTTTGACGGACAGATTTACCTGGCCGGAGAGAATCTCCTGGACAGAGAGTATGAGTACAAAAAGGATTACCCCATGCCCGGCATCAACGGAATGGCCGGATTAACCGTGAAATTTTAGGGAAGGCCAGAACCTGTGGAGGATACAATTATGAATTTGGTCCCCAAAAATACACCCGGAAGAAGGCTGCCGCTGTCCGGCAGGCGGCTGGTGGATGTGCTGGCCGCGGCAGGGTTCCTGCTGGCGCTGACAGCAGCCCTGTTGTGGATGGGCCAGGCGGCAGTCGTACCTTTGGCATATGCCCATGAGATAAAGATTCCGGTCATTGTGGATACTGACATGGCCCTCGATGATGTGCGGGCACTGGCCATGATGTTCAACTCTCCGCACGTCGAAGTCAAGGCCGTTGTCACTGCGGATGGCTCATCATCTGCGCAGGCCGGATACCGGAACCTGCTTCGCATCCTGAAGTTTCTGGAAGCCCCGGAAATTCCGGTGGGAAGGGGAAAGAGTCTGGATCAGCCGCCGCCTGCCTGGAGGGAGCGTTCGGAATCGCTCGGCTGGGCACAATTGCCTGCTGCTGCCGCTGCTTCCGCCGCCGCACAGGAATCGGCTCCGGAGGCCGTATCGGTAATTATCAGTACCCTCTCCAAAGCAGAGGACACGAAAATAACCTATGTCTGCCTCGGCCCGCTCACCAACCTGGCCGGGGTACTCGAGAAAAATCCTTCAGCCAGGGACCGGATCGCAGGCATTCTCTATGCAGGCACACCGCCTGATGCGCCGGATCCGGACTGGAATACCAGCCGGGACCGTCAGGCAGCCAGGGCGGTTTTCAGTTGCGGTCTTCCCCTGTATACCTTCTCCACCGGGAGTCCGGGCGGGAGTGCGGAGCCGTTCAGCTTTGATTCTGAGCTGCTTCAGGATATCCGGAAATACAGCACCAGGTCCGCCCGCCTGATAGACCTCCTCCACAGCGACAGCAGGATGCAGAAGCTCATGCAGAATCGGCACTTCAAGATCTGGGATGAACTGGTGGCCCTCTACCTCAATGACTCTTCCCTGGGGGGCAGGGAGCCGGTCCAGATTAAGAATAACCTCTTTGCCTTTTCACAATGGGATTGGAAAACAGTCCGGCCTGCCTATCTGGAACTGGTATCCGGAATTGACAGCCAGAAGCTCAGCCCCAGAATTCCGGTTATTCTCGAACAATACCCTACCAATCCTGGTGATTTTCGGGAAGACCTGCGCCCTTTGATTCCCAAGATCATTGCTGTTCACGGAGTTGAAGAATGGAAAGCCGCGCTTCTGACCAATGAGCTTCATCGTCACCTGGGGATTTATTCTATCTTCGGGGCAAAAATGGGCATCCGGGCCAGAGAGATTCTCGGTGCCTCTCTGGATGAGCTTTCCGTCGAGAGCATGGCCGGGTTGAAACCGCCTGTAAGCTGCATGAACGACGGCCTGCAGGTATCCACCGGGGCCAGCCTGGGCAGGGGGACCATACGGGTTATCGAGGAAAAGGCCCTCCCTGAAGCCACCTTCGTCTTCGGTTCCAAAAAACTTCATATGCGGATAAAAGATGATATCCTCAAACGTATCCAGGCCGATATCAAAGACATCGTTCAGCGCTTTGGATCATTGACCCCCCAGTACTTCGAGGAGGTCAGAAAACTTTCCTTCCGGTATTGGGCGGACATGAACCGCAGCCAGATATTTGAGGAGACACTCGGAGAGTGAAGAAACATCCGGGGGACAGCCCCTGATATTTCCTGGTAAATGTCAAGAGAGCTGCCCCCTTCGATGCTCTGCATGTTGATTAGTTTGACAAGACAAACCATTTTTGAAATACTAGAGAAGAATTGAACAACTATAAAAGTAAGAGGGTAGAGAGATGAACAAGACTGCTTTAAAAAAGCATGAAATTTATAATAAGTTAACAGAACTTACCGAGCAGGAATTAGGTTCTATTGCTGATTATGTCGATTTTATGCGGCACAAGAAGCAGCTTGAAGAGGGAAAAACCATCAGACTGGAAGGAATCCTGAAGGGCTATCACATTGATCTTTCCTTTTTGAAAGAACTTAAGGAAAAGACATGGAAACATGTGGATGAGGAATCTAGCGGTGAATAGCTATGTTACCGATACTCAGGCATTGATAAAGTTTGTGATGGGGCAAAAGGTTATCAATCACAACTGTCATCAGGCTTTTTGGTCTGCTGATCGGGGTGAAAATATTTCATTATTCCTGCTGTAGTCTTGATGGAAGTTCTGTACCTATTTGAAAAGAACAGGATCAGGATCAATCTGCTTCAAACAGAAGATCTTATGAAAAGCAGGAACTATCAATTCGAGCCACTCAGTCTGGATATCCTTAAAACAGCTTCCGAAATAACCGACATCCCCGAATTACACGACCGGCTTATTGCTGCCACAGCCAGATACTTCGATGTTCCCCTCATTACGAATGATCCGGTGATCCGGCAATCGAAGTTTGTTAAGATCCTGGAATAATATAATCCTGATCGACCTCTTGATTAATCCACAGCTATCAGATTTCTGAGAAAGGCTCTCAGAAATCTGAGGTTCCATGACAATATCTGATTACCAAAGCTCAGGCACGATAGTCAGATTACCTCCTTTAACCTGCTGATAAACCTTTCTTTTAGCTAATCCATCTTATTATCCCCACATTCTGGAATTTGAAAAACCACGATGGCATGAATATTGCTATAAGATATAGTAAATAAAAATTCTGATCTATTTATCCATATATATTGCACAGCCATTGGCAGGGTAACAGAGATTGTCGTCTTCCTTTTTCACCTTATAGCCAAAAAGGACAGGTCATTATACTGCAAACGGGTTAAAAACTTTACTTTTTGTCGAGAATTAGGTTATCAGTGGAGCATTACCAGGCTCTCAGCGAAAGGAGTGGAGCGAGATGAAATCAAGAGACAGGTATAAAAGAGTTCCTTTTTTTGGTGTTTTTTTACTTATTTCCGGCTTAGCTGTTTCGACAGCTTTTGCCCAAAGTCGCCTGTACAGCCAATTGTATAGTCAAAGTGTGAGTAACCCGATATCGATATCGGTCCTGTTGTATGATCCCCCATCAGGCTCATCAGCCGGTGATTTGCCCTGGATCACTGAGGTGAATCAAAAGGAAGGTTCAGCACCTTACCTGTTCTCCTATCTGCCCTGGTCTTTTCCTGAATATAATACCGGCTATAAGCCGGTTATGAGCTTTGGTCTCAGGCAGCAGGCCACTTTCTCTGATTCTGCCTCGTATAAGAGCTATCGGAACAACTATCAGGGGTATTGGGACTCCCTGCAATACGACTACACCCCTGGCCTGCCCCGGTGGGGATATGGCTCCTCCGATACCTATGGGATATTTGGAAACCCCTATGGGAGAGCCTATGGCCTGATTTTTAATTTCAATGATTTCTTCGGCTTCAAGCCTTCTGTCATTAATCCTTCCCCGAAGGAGGCGGCTGCTCTGGAATGCACGGCAGTAACGGACAAAACCGGGTATGAGAGCGGAGAACCGGCTGCCATCACCTTTACGGTAACCAACACGGGGGGACAGCCTGCTGACCTTCATTTTTCTTCCGGAAAACAGTATGATATTATCATTAAGGATGAAGCGGGAAATCAGGTCTGGCAGCAATCCCGGCACCAGTTCTATACCCTTAGTCTGGCCAATCTGGTAGTGCAGCCGGGGGAAGTAAGAACCTACCGGAGCCAGTGGGATCAAAAGGACGACCAGGGGGCACCGGTTTCAGGAGGGGTCTATACCGTGGAAGCCTTCCTGACTCCTTCCGGCAAAGATTATCAGATCGGCGCTTCCACCAGGCTGTCGATTGCAGATCTGATTATCGATGAATCATACCATGAAAAGACTATTCATATCAGCCAGGGGAGCCTGGTCCAGATCAACCTGAAAGCCAATGTCTCGACCGGCTATCAATGGCAGGGAGAGTGGGACACATCGTTGATGGCATTGCATGACCACTCCTATCTTGACTCACCCGCTGGGCTGCTCGGCACGGGTGGCACCGATGTATGGCTCCTGAAAGCTCTGGCCGCAGGAGAAACGGCCCTGTCTTTTACCTGCCATCGTCCCTGGGAGACCGGAGTCGATCCGGCACAGGAGTTTATCGTGTATGCCGTAATCGATACGGTCAGCCAGCCTCCCGACACTCCTCCCGCCCTGCTGGCAGCACCCTTGACCTATACCGTAAGAACGGATAAGGCCTTGTATTCTCAGGGGGAGGAAATTATCATTACCTTCACGGTAACAAATTATCGTGGAGCTGAGCCGATTACCCTTAACTTTACCTCTGGCCAGAGATTTGATGGTGTGGTGAAAGATAGCGCAGGCAAAGAGATATTTCGATTATCCGACAACAAGTTCTTCACTCTCAGCTTGGCTTTCATCGAACTGGAGCCGGGAGAAACCCTGAGCTTTCAGGACCGATGGGACCAAAAGGATAGTCAGGGTTCCCTGGTGCCGCCTGGAACCTATACCCTGGAGGCCTTTTTAACCTCCTCTGATTATTCAGGAAAAGATGCTACTACGATTACGATTGGTGAACCCCGCATTAAGAGCTTCGCCAACAGCGGCTGCAAGACCGCAACCCGGGGGGATGTTTCCCTGTCCTTAACCGAGGAACTTAAATTCAGCTATAGTTATCAACAGGATAGTGGTATCCTTTTCCTGAAGCATACCAATGCTTCCTTCAACTGCTGCATCGAAGAGATCACGGTAACCATGAGCATAGAGGGCCAGGTTATCAACGTCTATGAAGAAGAGAAGTTAAAGGGAAGCGGATGCCGCTGCATGTGCAACTACGATATTACTGCCGAAGTGGTCGATCTGCCTGCCGGTACCTATGAGGTGAACTTTTTCAATAAATCGAGCGGAAAATTGTCCGGAACTATCCCTCAAGTAATTATTCCTTGAGGAGAGGCATTCTTACCTACGCGGCCAGTCAGCCCCCTCCCCCTTACTCTCCTCCCCCAGAGGGGCCAGAGGGGAAGGGATAAGGGGAGAGGGGGCTCCAGTCATAGCCTGTCCCGAAATGCATCCCGGTATGAAACGTTTACCACGCTTACCTGTCCACCCAATGCCGGTCAACGATGAAGTTTGTTCCCGAGCCTTTTGTATTATTGACTTCACAATAAAGGTAACTCTTTCAGAGGCATTGAGGTTGTGATGGTTTCGACGAAATTGGAGTACCTTGGCATATTTAGGCAGAATGGCACTGAGACCGTGCACGATAATTGATGGACTTGATTTCACGGTATTTGAGGGGAACCAGATACCAGTTGCTGATATTTTACCGTGAAAATATTGGGGGACCAAGGGCAAAATCCTCCCTTCCCGTCAACCTGCCGGTTTATACAGGCTGGATTGCAGCCCACGGAGAGTGGGGTTAACTCAAATTTACCTGTGCTTGTACAGGCCAGTAGCCATACTTCTTCAGTGCCTTTATCCACGGGTGCATTACCGATTTGTTACGAGTATGGCAACCATTCCCCGTCCCCGCTTAATACCTGCGGGGACAAGGTTCTGCAATCGGCCATCATGCAAAGCAATCGTCATTCCCGCGCAGGCGAGAATCCAGAAGCCCGGTAAAACGCATATTGCCTCATGGATAACCACTATCACCTTGTGTAGAGACAATTGAGGGCAACCTTTCCCCTGGCATGCGCCACCTGACCCCTGACTGTGCTGGCATCTTTTCGGTTGACATGACAGCATGAGAGGCATTATGATAATTCACTTTATTCACCAGCTTGAATCGTTATCCGCCAGCTTGAATGTATGGCAGGGATTCATGCTTTATATACCTATTTACCAGGAGGCTTGGAAAACCGGAAATGAGCAACAACATACCGAACAAGGTCATTTACTCCATGATCGGAGTCAGTAAATATTACGGCAAGAGAGCGGTCCTCAAGGATATTTATCTTTCGTACTTCTACGGTGCCAAGATAGGCGTTATCGGACTGAACGGCTCAGGGAAAAGCTCGCTGCTTCGGATCATGGCCGGAGTCGATAAGGACTTTCTCGGCAAGACCGCCATCTCTCCCGGTCATACGATCGGCTTTCTCGAACAGGAGCCGCAGCTTGACGAATCAAAAACAGTGCGGGAAATTGTAGAGCAGGGCGTCCAGGAAACGGTCGATCTGCTGAAAGAGTATGAAAAGATCACCGAGAGATTTTCCGAGCCGATGTCTGACGACGAGATGGCCTCACTCCTCGATCGCCAGGGGGTGGTGCAGGAGAGGCTCGATGCCCTCAACGCCTGGGACCTTGACAGCAGGCTCGATATGGCCATGGATGCCCTGCGGTGTCCGCCCGCGAGTACCCCGGTCAAGGTTATTTCCGGCGGTGAGCGGCGGCGCGTGGCCCTCTGCCGCCTGCTTCTTCAGGAGCCGGATATCCTGCTGCTCGATGAGCCGACCAACCACCTCGATGCCGAATCGGTAGCCTGGCTGGAGCAGCACCTGCAGCGCTACCCCGGCACGGTCATTGCCGTGACCCACGACCGCTATTTTCTCGACAATGTGGCCGGATGGATCCTCGAACTGGACCGGGGGGCCGGTATCCCCTGGCAGGGCAACTATTCATCCTGGCTGGAACAAAAGCAGGTCCGCCTCCAGCAGGAAGAAAAAGCCGAGACCGAGCGGCAGAAAACTCTCCAGCGAGAGCTTGAATGGATCAGGATGACGCCCAAAGGCCGAAGCGCCAAAAGCAAGGCGCGCCTCAATTCCTACGAGACCCTTCTGGCCCAGGAGAGTGAGAAACAGGCGCGTGACCTTGAAATCTATATTCCGCCCGGCCCCCGGCTGGGGAATGTGGTCATCGAGGCGGATGGCATCAGCAAGGCCTATGGAGACCGGCTTCTGGTGGAGAACCTGACATTCTCCCTGCCACCGGCAGGTATCGTCGGTGTGATCGGACCGAACGGGGCTGGAAAGACGACGCTGTTCAAGATGATCACCGGACAGGAGCAGCCGGACAGCGGAACCTTCCGGATCGGCGAGACAGTCAAACTGGCCTATGTCGATCAGAGCCGAAATGCTCTTGATCCGGATAAGACGGTCTGGGAGGTGGTCTCGGACGGCCTCGACACGATTCAACTGGGGAGCAGGCAGGTCAATTCACGGGCTTATGTCGCCCGGTTCAACTTTTCGGGCACGGATCAGCAAAAGAAAGTCGGCACACTTTCCGGCGGCGAGAGAAACAGGGTCCATCTCGCCAGGATGCTGAAAGAGGGGGCCAATGTGATCCTTCTCGATGAGCCGACCAATGATCTCGATGTCAATACCCTGCGGGCTCTTGAGGAGGCTTTGGAAAACTTTGCCGGTTGCGCGGTGGTGATCAGCCATGACCGATGGTTTCTCGACCGGATCGCCACCCATATCCTTGCCTTTGAAGGTGACAGCAAAGTCGTCTGGTTCCAGGGCAACTATTCCGATTACGAAGCGGACCGAAGAGCGCGGCTTGGCGCGGCAGCAGATCAGCCCCACCGGATCAGATACCGTCAGTTGACCCGGAAGTAGAGGGTTAGGGAGCGAGGGGAACCGCTATAAACTATCAATCTGCCGGGATTGCCGGCCTCTTCATACAAGAAGGCGGAGAAATTCTCAGATGAAAAAATTCGGTGCGGTATTCGTGCTTTTTTCCAGTTTGGTGATTTTTACCCGCGACGGCTCCTGCGCTCTGAAAGATCGATTGGTGGACCCGCATTATCTCAGACCTCCGTCGGCAGTTGCCTGCCGATTATCGTATGGCGGAGTGAATTCGAGCACTGTCAGCAAAGCACTCCACGACCTTCGGGGAGGCAGTCTGGAATTTGAATATGAAAAGACGGGTTCTTCGAACCCGTTTTCAGGGGTAATCGGCCTCGGTTACCTTAATCTTGACAATAGTTCCGCCTCGGTGACAGCTTATCTGAAAGGCCCCTTTCTGAAAGCCGGAGTCAATCTCATAGCCTTTTCCTCTCCCTCCATGGATTTCAAACTCGGTCCCGATATCCGATTTATCCAGATGGAAGTAGCCGATAAGGATAACAGCGAGAAATCCTATACGGGAATAGGCATGGGAATCAACCTGGCGGTAAATATCTCGATCAAACCAAAGTGGTTTGCGGGAGCCGGTATCAGGGAGGGAATCCTGAACTTCGGCAACGAAGAACTCAAGACACGATACCTGTTTCTCACCCTGCAAAGACTCCTCTAGTGTTCTCTCACCCTCCAAAGGGCTCCTCTCGTGCTGTTTGCCTCATACCGGACCATCCTATGAAATCGTTGCGAAACCGTTATGAGATCATGCTGATATCATAAGGAAACTGTATGCCGATGTTCAGACCCAGGTCCAGGCTCAGGTTCAGGTCCATGACCATGGTGATTATCTCCTGGATATTGGAAGTCCTTGCCCTTGTGGGTTGCTCACCATTGCGGGATCTTGGCCGGACAAGCAAACGCTACTCCGCTGTGCCGGTATTCTCTCCCTGTCCTGTTCACGATTACCCGAATTATTCAGCCGGGCGCTTTAAGGCGCCATTCCTGGCCGAACAACTGACTGCGGTCCTGAAGGTCAGTCAGGCCCAGAAAGCTCCGCTGATCGTCCTGCCGATTCAGGAACTGGACAGGCAGAACATAGTCAGTTCATTTGGACGCTATCTTGCTGAGCAGCTCAAGACGGAATTATACCTGAACGACTTTCGCATCCTCTGCCCCTGGCACAACGCGGAGGAAGAGCTTTTGAAACAGATGGGCAAAAATCCGGGCACCTTCACCCTTTCCCAGGATAGCCCTTTGATAAAAAAGCTGGTCAATTCCGGCGTGAAATCCATTGTATATGGCTCCTATCAGGTGGGGAAGGATAACATCTACCTGAATATCAGGATGGTTTCCCTGGAAAACCTGGAGGTTATCTCCATCGGGACCTGTGAGCTGCCGAAAGACAGAAATATTCTGGAACTGATCAGCCAAAGGAAAATCCTGGCCCAACCGGCATCCCTGGCCTCACCGTCATCTTCTGACCAGCAGGGAGATGAAGTATCCATACCTGTTCGGGGAGTACAGAAGAATGGAGATCCCATCGATGAACTGCCAATCGATGAACCGGATGATGTGCCGGGCGGCAGGCAAGGTGACGGGAAAATCAAGAACCCGGCAAATAAAATGGACGATAAACAAGATGAGTAAGGTGAGTAAGAGAATGAAAAACCGGATAACGAAGCGGGTGATAAAACCGGTAATAAAGTCTATCGCTGCTCATGTTCATACTATTTTACAAATCCAGAATGGAGGGACTATTGATGAACCGCTTTCCAAAAACTTATATCCTCACCTTCCTGCTTCTCTTTATGGCTGGTTTTTCTCCGGCTCAAACCCTGGCAGCACCTGCATCGGATCAGGTCGTCTTTTCCTTCGAGAAGGAGAATGTAACCTCACCGGGCGGACAAATCCACAGAGTGCACTTCGGAATCCAAAAAGGCTCGGCAGTAGTCCCTGTCTGCCTGACTACCTCCATAGAATATGATACTGAAGTTTTCGATCTTTTCTCCGAGGAAGACCTGGTTGCCTCTTCCAATGTCAGCAATAAAGCCGTAACGCCGAATCTCTCCAAAAATGACCAGGGTATTATCAAGGTCGGTGTCGGAGTTGAAGACTATAACGATACACCTCTGCCAGAAGGAGAAATGTTTTATATCAACTTCAGAGTCAAACCGGGTGTCACGCCGGAAGAGGACGATGTTGCTTTTAACTATAATATCATGCTGGGCCCGAATCAGGCCAGCGATAGCAGCGCCAGGCTGCTGAAAGTGGCGGATGTTACGGGCGCAATTTTTAACGACAAGATCGAGGTGGCCAATACCACCCCACCCCCCAAGAAATCAGGCGGCGGCAGCAAGGGAAGCTGCTTCATCGGATCGCTCATCGGATGGCACAAATAGATGAAAATAAAAAATGGATCACCGACGGCACAATATTCATTGAGAAAGGAACCCACAATGTCAGCAAAAAAACCCCTTTTGCTAGCCTTGACGCTCTTTATTCTGCTGCTGTCTGCTGCTGCACCCGCTCTCTGGGCTGCAACCACCCTGCAATCCATTACTCCGCTGGCGCATTCAGGGGGTAAGTTTTATTCGGTAAAGGTGGTGGACATCGGAGGGACTAAATACTTCCTGGCAGGCAACGAGAGTGGCTTGCAGATTTATTCTCAGGACGGTCCTCCGATATTGACCAGTGAATATCCTTCCTCGACCGCAAGTTATACGGGTGGTGCTTCCGGTCTGGAAATTACCAATTTTAAAACCGCTGTGGATGGAATCACCATAGGCACTACGGAATATGCCTTTTATGCCGATGGAGTGAATCTGTATGTCATCAATGTGGATACGGTAGGCACCCCGACGCTGGCCAGCTCCTATGGAGTCGCCAATGTCAGGGCGGTAACCGTGGCCGCGACGGGTAGTACCAGTAAATACTATGCTTATGCCCTGGCCTATCGTCCGCAGGTAAATATCGAAGACGGTGAGCCGCTGCCGCCAAACACTCTTCTCTATATCTTTGACGTTACTACTCCCACCAGCATCAGCCTGGCAGCAACCCTCGAACTGGATACAGACAGTGAAACTCCCAACAATACCGGAGCCTGTGATCTGGTCTATGTGGCTGATATAGATAATGACAGCACTGCCGATTACGATGGTGACGGGGAGGATTATGATCCCTACCTGTTTATTGCTGACGGTGTTGAGGGGCTGAAAGCCGTTGACCTCACCGGTCTGGAACTGGAGACTGCCTCCTACCCGACTACTAACGATATTTATCAGACGGATACCAGTGGTACGGCCACCGGCCTTGACGTGGTACGGTTCGGAAGTACCCTCTACGCTTTTGTCGCCGACGGCCCCCAGGGGCTGAAAATTTTCGATGTCACCAATCCTACCAGCATGCCGACGGATGATAGTGCCCGAACCGGCGCAGTAACTGCCTTCACCTATGCGACCGGATACAGCGGATATGCCTACGATGTAAAGCTTTTTGGCACCACTGCTTTTATTGCCAACGGCCAGAACGGTGTTCAGGTGGTGGATGTATCCGATCCCGCCAACCCGGTTGATCTTACGCTCAGCGACGCTGGATCGTATATAGATTCGACCGGCTCCTATAACCGGCTGAAAGGTACAGCTTTTGACCTGGATTTTGTTGTTGACACCGATACGTTGTATACCGTTGTGGCCTGGGGGGAAGCGGGTCTGGTCAGAGCGACGATCAATATTGATAATATTGTCAATCAGAACGTAACGACAGCCATAGCTGATTATGTTATCGATGATGACATAATTTATGTGAGAACAACCAACGGCAAACTGGCTTCTTATAATATCGATGCCACCCTGAGTGCGAAGACTGCGCTCACCGCTGCAATCTTGGATACTGGCGGTGCTGCCAACATGATCTGCGTGGGAGATTATCTCTTTGCAATCGATAGTAGTGCTGATGATGCAGCTCCCAATGATGATATCATTGCCATGATCCAAAAAAGCGATTTATCAAAAGTTGATGTTACGAATTCGGTGGCAGGTGTCATCAGCAAACTTTATTATGACAGTGCGGATGAAGAAGCAATTTACTTTCTGGAAGGAACGAACAATAAACTTGGTAAAGTTGTTGTCGATACGGTAACTCCAGCGTTTGGTGCTGAAACCTTATCTCCCGCGAGTTACGCCACGACGGATTTGGTTGTTGCGGGAAACTATGTTTATGGGGTTAAGCAGGGCGCTGCAACGACACTTCTTCAAGTGGCTAAGGCAGATATTACTGCTGCTCCTACTGACCTTGTAGTTTTGGGCGCCGACATAGTCAAACTTGCTACCGATGGAACCTATGTATATTGCCTGACAGCAGATGGAAAACTGAACCGGGTGGACAGTTCAGGCAATGCTACCACCTCAGCCATTGCCTTTACAGCAGGCTCTACACAATTGTTTATCCAGGATGGATATGCCTACGGCATCGACACATTGAAACTGGCCAGGATCAGTACGTCATTTGCATCCGGCGATGACTCCACAGTTTCAACGGTCACGATCGATGCAGCTTCTCTCATTACGGGAGATGGAGTGGATATTTACATAAACGATGCCGGCAAGATCACCAAAGTGGCGATGGACCGTTTGGGCGACACTGATTGGGACGGCTTCAGCTCTGGTACCTTGGTGGAAGCTGCCGAAGAGATTATCGTCGTTGATGGCTATGTATACGGTGTTGATAATGGCGTCACCACGACAATCCAGCAGGTCGGCTTCAAGGCGACCGAAGCAAACAATACCATCGCCCTGAACGAGGCAGCCGCTGGCGGGGGCAAAGACAATTTCGGCGGATATGCCAAAGATATCGCGCTGTATACGGATGGTGCATCCGGGTCAAATGACTACGTCTATGTAGCTGACGGAAGCAAAGGTATCAGACGCTATACCGTCACTGACCCTACTCTCCATACCGCCTGGGATCCTGTCATCCTGACCGATGTGGATAAGGATGGTACAGGCGGTGGTTTTACTGCTAACGGAGATGTAAGTGACGAGTGGGATATCTACGATGCCAGAGGCGTCGATTTTGCCTATATTACTGACTTTGCCCATTCCGTTATCCTGGTCGCCGATGGCACGAAAGGCGTCAAATTAGTGAACTCCGGTGCAACTGCATTACTGCCCGGCGACTCGGCAGTAAGCAATAAGACCGGCTACATAGTTCAGCACGACGCCACAGCAGCGGACAGTCTGACCGGCAATAATGAAACCACCGATGGAGCGGCAGCCGAAGACATCAAGTACTTCAAGGTCGGAAGTACGCATTATGCGGCTGTAGCCAATGGATCGGCCGGTCTGGTCATACTGAGCTTTAATGCAACTACCGGCGTCGTAACCGTAGTGGCCAGGGTTTCCCTGCCTACAGGTGGTTATGCCTATGGGGTGGATGTGGACACCGCTAACAACCTGGTCTATGTGGCTGCCGGTACGATAGGTGTGGTCATTGTCGAGCTTGATCCGGACGAAGATGACAGTTTCACCGATGCAGCCCTGCTGGACGGCGGGACCTATACCTACAGCTCGGTTTATTACGGATCAAACCATGAGGCCTATTCAATAACCCTGGATGATCCGACCGACCCCGAGTATGCATTTGTTGCCTATGGCACCAGGGGAGTGATTGTCCTCGATATCAGCGACCCCAGTGCGCCGGTCAAAAAGGCCATCTATCCCTCCACCGGCCAGGTTGACGGCAAAGCCTGTGACATTGCATATGCTGACAGTACCCTCTATGTGGCCATGAGCTATGGGGCAGTCCTTTCCCTGGATGTTGCCGACACCAGCCACCTGGATCTGAGGGACAGTATGAATACCTTTGGTGAGGCCAGGGGAATCGCTTTCGGAAATGTGGATGGCGGCAGCCTCAAGAAGAAAAATCACCTCTTCATCGCCAATGGCCCTGGCGGAATGCTCAGTGCCCTGGTCAAATACCAGATGCAGATCAACACTGTGGTTACCAATGTTCAGACGCAGGAAGGCGGTGATACCGTTAAGCTCATCGGTTCCGGGTTCTTTGACGATGCCGCGACTATCAAGGTAACTGTAAACGGCGACGATGTCGGTACCGTGACCATAGCCGATGCCTTCGAGCTCACCTTTACCGCTCCCTCGCAGGATGCCGGGACATACGATATCAGGGTGTATGATAATGATTCCGAATTGGAGGAAGACACCGCCTCCAGCTCTATCACCTACGCACCCGAAGGGAGTGCGATTCTCGGCCTTTTTGCCGATACCACCACCCAGGGCGGCATCACTTCGCCGGGTGGAAATGTAACCCTTGATCTGGTGCTGCATAATAATGGCGCCGGGAATCTCATCTCAGCCAAGGCCCTGATCAAGTATGATAAGAATAAATTCCAGGTATTGAATTCAGGCGGTATGGCCAATGTTGTCGGACAGATCGATCCGAACACGGCTTTTACCCTGAATACCAGCCTGACCGATCTTACGGCGACAACAAGTATCATCGATCTTAATCCCAATGACGACTACCTGAGTTTGATGATTTCCATCTACGGGACGGAGCCCTTTTCCACCTCGCCCGACGACAAGATCACCCTGGGTACGGTTTCTTTTACCGTCCCCACCGATGTCGCGGGTGATCAACTGCTGACCCTCGACAACACTACCGGCCAGGAAGTGTCTATTCCCCATGGGGACGTTGTTCCTGCCACGGGAAGTGTGACCATGGTCTATGTAAAACAGGCAGCGAAACTGACCTGTGACTACACCAGCGAAACCCTGGCAGCGGGAGGAACGGAAGCCTTTGGTGTCGGGCCGTTTGCGGTAACCGTTTCCGAAATTCTGGACCCGGACGAGATGGTCGAGAATGCGGAAATCACCTTCAGCGTAAGCTCCGATGCGCTCATCGATGCCGACGGGGTAACCAGTGTATACAGGGTCAATACGGGAACCTTAAAAACCGGCTCCAGCGTGACTACCTCCCCCATTACCGTCAAAACCACTTCGGCGGGAGCAGTCTCGGTGGGTCTGAATATCGGAACAAAAGCCGGAACGTATACCATGACTATCAGTGGAGTATCCTCCGATGGCGCACCATTGACCGGCTCCCCGATTACCAAGACCTTTACCATCAGTGCTGAAACCGATCCAGGAGATGACAATGACAGCATTTCGCTGGCTGCAAATACCCAGACCCCGGCACCAGGTGATACGGTAACGATTACGGCTACCGCCTATGACCGGTATGGGAATGCCATGGAGGATGAGCTTGTCACCCTTTCCACGGACAAGGGTTCTCTCAGCGTGACTTCAGGCGAAACCGACTCGAACGGCCAGATTACCACCAACCTGAAGCTGCTGAACAGCATCGCCACCCATACGGTGACCGCAAGCTATGACAGTGCGGCTACTTCGACAACACTGGAAGTGACACCAATCGGGCCGGATGTGAATGCCGACGGCTCGTTCACCATCGCCGACATCCAGACAGCCATCAATTATCACCTGAACTGGACCGATCTGTCCTCAGCGACTAAACCGTCAGGCAAAAGCTACGTTCCCGGCGATACCAATCATAACGACCGGTTCGACCTGAACGAAGTGGTAGCTATCATCAACCTGGCTATGGAACTGGGGATGGAGGTGGAATAAGTAGTCCTTCCCGTTTCCATCGAAATACCTGCCCCCCTCCTGATCCTGCCGATTCGGCAGGGTCGGGAGGGATTTATTTTTCCCGGACCGGAGTCCCGCTATGACGAGGACGAAAAGAAAGGAAACGGGCAGCAGTGAACTTATAATACCAGGTACTCAGAATACCATAAGGAGGAGATCCACATGAGAGAGGCCCTATTATTGCTGGTTTTTTCTTTTATTTTCCCCGATATCGCCTATGCCCACGGTGGTCACAGCAGCGTTATCATGCAGGTAAAAGGGTGGTGGGATGTCATACGGCTGAAATACTGGGGAGCCATCACCTGGGTATTGGTATTTGCGCTGGCAGGACTCATCATCTTTTTCGTTGTCAGGCAGATACAGGCCAAAAGGCAGGGCAGTTCAACACCAGCTTGAACTGAGGAGTTGCCGAACCTTTTTACCCTGCAATCCGAAAAGATAGATAAATAGGTAAGTGGACAGAATCAATCCAGTGATACGGTCTGATCTTCGTCTGAACTATGGTTATTCTTTTCATATGATTGCTGCATAATCCAGACTATGATTGCTATTAAAACCACAGGCTTGAAAAAAACCTACAAGACAGGCTTTGCCAGGAAGATAGAAGCCCTCAAAGGACTTGATCTGGAAATCGAGGAAGGGGAAACCTTCGGCTATCTGGGGCCAAACGGCGCAGGGAAAACAACCACCTTAAAGCTCATTCTGGGATTGATGCACCCGACTGCGGGCGCTGCGTATATTCTGGGAGAAGACAGCAGGAATGTGAAGGTAAAAAATTCCGTCGGCTTTCTTCCGGAGCAGCCATATTTTTACAGCTATCTGACAGCACAGGAATTTTTGGGCTTTTACGGACGGTTGTTTGATATTTCCCGGGGATCGTACCAGGGTAAAATCGATGAATTGCTTGCTCTGGTGGGGTTGAAAGGGAAGGCGCATCTGCAGCTGCGGAAATTTTCCAAGGGGATGCTGCAGCGTCTCGGCATTGCCCAGGCCCTGATGAATGATCCGAGAGTGATCTTTTTCGATGAGCCCTTTTCGGGTCTTGATCCCATTGGCCGGAAAGAAATCCGGGATATTGTATTGAAGTTGAAGGAGAGAGGGAAAACCATTTTCTTTTGCTCTCATATCCTGTCTGACGTGGAAATGGTTTGCGACCGGGTCGGGATCCTCGTCAATGGGGAACTGAAGGCTGTCGGGAGGATAGACAGCCTCGTGGAGACAAAGCTCAAATCAGCGGAAATCGCTTTTTCCGGACTCGCAGAGGCTGCCAAAGAGAAAATCCGCCAGATTGCCACCCGAATGCTGGACCACGCCGACAAAACCCTGGCCACACTTCCCAGCCGGGAATCGGTCGATCAGGTGATACGGATTATTTCTGAAGGGCAGGGTTCTCTGATCTCCCTGACGCCGATTCGGGAAACACTCGAAGATATCTTTCTGAAAGAAGTGGCGGGTTAAAAAGTGATCAGTGGCCAGTGGTCAGTGGTCAGAAAAACTGATAATTGATAACTTTCTTTTCCGGGAGTTATGTCATGTTCAAGATTCAGGCCATTATGATCAACACCTTTCGTGAAGCCATTCGAGACAGGATACTCTACAATCTGCTGCTGTTTGCCCTGCTCATCATCGGAGGTTCAATTCTGCTGGGGACCCTGACCATCGGGGAGCAGCAGAAGATCATCAAGGACATGGGACTGGCGAGTATCTCGATATTTGGCACGCTGATTGCCGTTTTCGTTGGCATTGGCCTGGTTTACAAAGAGATTGAGCGAAAGACGGTTTACAATATTATTTCAAAACCGGTCCATCGGTATCAGTTTTTTATCGGCAAGTACCTGGGGCTCATCCTGACTCTGCTGGTTAATGTTCTGATAATGACAGGAGTATTTCTTTCAATCAGTTACTTCATGGATGGAAACATCCAGCGAGGGCTGATCGAGGCGATTTTTTTAATCTTTCTGGAACTGATGATTATCACCGCTGTGGCCTTGCTCTTTTCGACCTTCACCACTCCTACCCTGAGTGCAATCTTTACCCTGGCCATCTATGTGATCGGCCATTTGAGCCGGGATTTGAAAGTATTTGGAGCCAAATCCGAGCTCGTCTGGGTGAGACATCTCACCAGGTCTCTCTATTACCTGATACCCAATCTGCAAAATTTCAACATCAAGGGCCTGGTAGTTCACAATATCCCTCTGCCCCCTCATTTTATCCTGTTTTCCTTTTTATACGGCATCCTCTATATCAGCATTCTTCTTGCGCTGGCTATCTGTATCTTTGAACAGAGGGACTTCAAATAGCTCTATGCCTGAGTAGTTACCCGAATTCTTTATTCCGGTCTGCAATGAAAAATGGTTTTTTCTTTTTCAATATGTTATAATTTACATCTGAGTTGTGCCTTTCATCGGGCATCCGGAATTCTCCGGATGCCGGGCATGACGGGCAGGCAAGATTGAGCGGTTAATAGTGAGTGGTTAATTTAAATAAGGCTTTGGGAGGGGGCCGTGGAGACAACTTCGCATGATCAGCGGCAGGCAATTGAAAGAAAAGGGCACGATATTCCTGAATGATATCTTCAAGAGTAATCACCCGATCATCATCACCGGTATTGTAGCAGTCATTCTTTTAATCTTCGTTATCCTTTCCATTTATACTCAATCCAAAGATAATATTGTCAATGAGTTCCAGAAGCATCAACTGACTTCGGTAGAGAGTGCGGCCCGGGGCATTGAGGGATTCATCAAAGAAGTTATCAAAGACCTGTGCATCCTCAGCGAACTGAAGTCTGGCCAGGATTCAGAGCTGCCGATCAAGCAGGCAGCTCTGGACAATCTCTATGCTCTTCATGCCAAGGAAAACGGCTTTCTGGTCTCGCTGTTTTATTTTGACCAGCAGGGGAACCTGCGGCTTGCTGCTCCGGCACTGCCGGGAAGAGGAGAGAACCTCATGGCAGGTTACGGGCGGGGAAAGAATCCGGCTGGCGTGAACGATGTAACCAAACTGCATATTTCAAGGTTATTTTTTAATGAAAAAAGAGAGGGGAGGATCCGCGTCAGTGTCCCTGTTTTTTATACTGATACATCCAGCGGGCATGAGCGGAGAAAATTTCTTGGTATCCTGGCTGCGGACATCGATGTCAAAAAGATGGCCGACCATTTTCTTGGACATGTCAATCTGGGCGGAAGCTATGTGAGTATTCTGGATGCTGACGGGACGATCCTGGAGCACCCGTGTCCGCAATTTACCGGAAAGAGTATCAAGGACATAGACATCAAGAGAATCGATGAAAACAACAAGGTCTTTCCTTTTCAGAATAACGAGGATTTTCTGGCCCTTTTGCTGGGAAAAAGCGAGGGAGTCCTGCGGGTCATCAGTCCCAATCTGGGCCGGTTGGAACTCTTGTCTTACGCGCCTATCTATTTGCCGGTAAGATCCTGGATCATGACGATGTTTACGCCTTACAGCGAAATATCCAATCCCATCGGCAGATTGCAGAAAAGATTTACTCTTATTATGCTCGCGCTCATCATCCTCATGACCGTCGGAAGCGTTTTGCTGATTACCGTCAATAATAAACGGGTAAAGACAGAGGCCAGGGTTGCGCACCTGACAAGGGAAATCCAGCTCGAGGAGAAGATTAAAAAGTCGGAGGCCAAGCTGCGGGCAATATTGCAGTCGATCAATGACCGGATTGTTATTCTCGACCCGGATTTGCAGGTGATCTGGAGCAATTCAAAGGGAAGCGGGGAGGGGCTGATCGGGAAAAAGTGTTATGAGATCTACCGCGGTCTGCATCAGCCATGCTCGAAATGTGTGGTAAAGGCCAGCTTTGCCGATGGCAATTCTCACCTGTCGGAAGTGATCGGAGTGGAAAAGGATCAGAAATTCTTTTACGAAATATGTTCTTCCCCAATTTTGGATCATGAGGGCAAGGTCGCCAGTGTAGTCGAGATGACACGGGACATTACCAAAGCCAGAAAGATGGATATCCTGATCAGGGAATCCGAGAACCGGTACCGGAATCTGGTCGAGCAGATGAACGAAGGCCTTATGGTCATTAACCATGAAGGTAAAATCACCTTCGTGAACCAGAAGTTTTGCGAAGTACTTGGTTATAAGCATAAAGAGATTGCCGGGCAGGATTATGGAATTTTTCTCGATGCCGAGAACCAGGTCAGAATGAAAGAGGCGATTGAAGAAAGCAAAAAAAATCAGGCCCTTTCATTCGAGATGGAATTGGCTAATCAGCAGGGTGAGCATTTAACCTTGATTTGCAGCCTGTCATCTCTTTTCGACGACCGCGGGGATTACCGTGGTGCATCCGTGGTCTTTACCGAGATTACCGAGAGGAGAAAGCTGGAGCGGGAAATTCAGGTCAACAGGGATAAACTGCGGGCTATTCTGAAGAGTCTGAGTGACGGAGTAGTGATTATCGATAAAAATTATACCATTCAATACATGAACGAGAGCGGCCGGAAAATTTTTGGGGACCAGATACAAGGGGTGTGCTATCAGGCTCTCTGGAACCGGACCGGGCCCTGTGATGCCTGCGTGCTGGAGGAGGTTATCGAGAGGCGGCAGAGTTTATTCCTGACCAAAGATTCTCTCAAGGGACAGGCACTGGACATTTCCATAAGCCCTGTGGTGATGGAAGATGGAACCATCTCTTTGCTCAAGGTATTTCGCGATGTTACTGAACGCAAGCGTCTGGAGAGCCAGCTCCTTGAATTTGAGCAGAACCGGCTGCGGGATCTCAGGGAGAGGTACCGGTTCGGCAACATTATCGGGAAAAATCACAAAATGCAGGAAATTTATGAGCTTATCTCCATCGTTTCTCAGGGATTCACCACAGTCCTGATTCAGGGAGCAAGCGGCACGGGAAAGGAACTGATTGCCCGGGCAATTCACTATAACAGCCCCCAGCAGGATAAACCCTTCATCGGTGTAAGCTGCTCGGCCCTGTCCGACGGGCTCCTGGAGAGTGAGTTATTTGGCCATGTGCGGGGGTCATTTACCGGTGCTGTCAGGGATAAAATGGGACGATTCGAATTGGCGGATGGGGGAACCCTGTTTCTGGACGAAATTGGAGATATCTCTCCGATGATTCAGGTGAAGTTACTCCGGGTGCTCCAGGAGCGGCAATTCGAGCGGGTGGGATCCTTGAAGACCATCAGCGTCAATGTACGGGTGATCGCGGCCACCAATAAGGACCTTAAGGCTGCGGTAGCCAGAGGAGAATTCCGTGAGGATTTATACTACCGTCTGAATGTGGTCAGTATTTTTATCCCCTCCCTGAAAGAGCGGGTGGATGATATCCCCCTTCTGGTCAACCATTTTATCGAGCACTTCAATAAGAAACTCAACCGGAACATCTCTTCGGTCTCCTCCAGTGCCATGGATTGTCTCATCAGCTTCGACTGGCCGGGCAATATCCGCCAACTGGAAAACACCATCGAACATGCGTTCATCTGCGCCAAGGGGAAGATCCTCATGCCGGAGGACTTCCCGATTGAAATCCAGAAGGCCAAAAAGAAAAAGAAGAGCGAATCACCAACCGGAACGGATCTGGAGCAGGAGGAGGGAGAAAAGGTCCGGACCCTCGACGAAATGGAAGCCCGGATGATTGCCCATGCTCTTCAGGAAACGGGCGGGCACCTGGGAAATACGGCACAGGTTTTGGGGATTGCACGGTCTACCCTGTGGCGGCTGATGAAGAAGCACGGGATTAGTAAAGGAGCTGTCAAAGGGGCTGACCGGGAAGATAAAGTCGTCTCTCTCGAAGAGAGATTTCTGAATAAAAAGCAGGGTTGATGATTCAGGCTAAAAGTGCGGCAATCAGGCCGCTCAGAAAAATCCCATCGAATGTTCCTGCCCCCCCGATGGATGCAGTGGAAATACCCAGCCAGGCGAATATCGGGAGATTGGCGAGGTCGGCCCCAATCAGGGTGCCGATGCTGCCGGCGATATAAGCGGTCTGGGGAGTTGCATGCCCCTCGATGAGAAGAGAAATGAGCGCAGCACACAGGGGGGGAAGCAGAGAGGGAACGGTAATCCCGACGCCCGGCACTGGCCGGGAAGAGGCATAAACAATAAACGCAACGATCAGGGTGGCCAGGGTTGTCTTTCCCGGTGAAGGGGCTTTGGTCATCAGCCTGAAAGAAATAAGAACCGGGATAACGGCCCCTCCCAGATTAATGGCTACGGTGGTCCTGGCAGTGAGAGCAGATGGCCCAAACCAGGTCCAAAAACGTGAAGGCCCGATAAGGCAGGGAGGAATGACCGCAGGGATCTGCCAGAGCGGGATATTCACATAACTTCCCATGAGGGACAGGAGGAGGAGAAGAAAAAGAGAGCGGTGGTGAATGCCGATTCTTTCAAAGGCATATTTAATGACCTGAATTTTGATCAGCAGGAAGAGAATAACCAGCAAAAGAGCGGATAGCAGTGAGAATGGAAAGTGAGGTATTGAAACCGGCCCGTGCCCCACGATATCCCCTAGAAGCGATCGGGGAAGTTTTTTTGCAGATATTCTTTAAACTGCGCAGGAGACACGCAGAAAGCAGACCACCAGTTGGCTCCCCGAAAACTGGCCCCGTGAAATTGCTCGATTTGCGAGATGTTGGCACCGGTCATAATGGAATAATCAAACAGGGCATCCTGAATCGATGCCCCCTGCAGGTTACAGGACATCAGATTCGTATCCTTCAGATTGGCACCATCCAGTCGGGCACCTTCAAAGTGGGCACCGCTTAAATCAGAACCTTGAAAGTCCGCCTGGCGAAGGTCTTTGTTTTGAAAGGATGCATTGGAAAAATTCATAAAGCGGAATATTTTCCCATTGAAAGTGGCCTGGTGGAAGTTGGCCTGCTGGATGTTGCTGGCCTCTTCCAGGCTGACCTGATCAACGATGGCTCCCTGAAAGTCAGTCTGGCTGAGATTGGAACCTCTCAGACAGACATTGATCAGTTGGGCATAGGCCAGATTGCATCTTTGTAAATTGGCCCTCTCCAGATTGGCATTAATCAATACGGCCCCCTCCAGGTTGGCTTGACTTAAATTGGCACCCCAAAGATCAGCATTGATCAGTTTTGCATGAGCAAGATTTGCGAGCGTCAGGTTCGCCGAGCGCAGGTTAATCCCTTCCATGTTGGTGTAAGCCAAATGGGCTCCGTACAGGAAAGATCCCGGCATCTGAGCGCCGCAAAGGTCTGCCCCCTCCATAAAGGCCCGCTCGAGATTGATATTCTGGCTGTGGAATTCCCTCATGGTGGCGTCCCTAAAACATGCCTCCCGCGCATAGGCATAATCAAGGTTGGCTCTCCAGAGATTCGCCTTTTCCAGGTTCGCCCGCTCCAGATTAGCTCTGGAGAGCAGGGCCTCGCCAAAATCCGCAAAGGCCAGGTTGTGCCCCGGCCAATGAGCCCCTTCCAGGTTTTTTCCCATGATTTCGCTCCCTCAAGATGAATGAGCATGAACGGTGAAAATATTTCAATATGATATTATACTTACCCCTTTTTTGTCAAATTGAATGTGCACGTTATCCCCGCCCCAATACCGTGTGGCCTGAGCCGTGTGATGTCAGAAGGAATCAAAGGGCATAACCCGGATGGGAAAGGGGGCCCCCCACCCCCTTTCATGTCTGCTTTACAACCCCAGGATTGCACTTGCCGTTAAAAGTGTTGGCGGCGTCCAGGGAGCCGGAGAAACAGGAGGAATCGTAGTAGGCGGCGTAATCAGAGGAGGCAGTGTCGTTGGAGGTAAAACAACTGGCTTCAGGTACGCGATGAAGGCTGTATTGGCTATTGGCACATTTGTAGTGAGCCAGGAGGAATCGATGGGAGCCAAAGAGGAATAGTCAGCAGGCAAAACAATAGGCAGCGGACCTGAAGGGCCAACCAGGTAGCTTGGCGGCCACAGGTCTATGCCCGCGATCGGATCATAATAGGCCATTCCAAGAGGAGTATTGTAGAGAAGCCAGGGGTAGCTGAGGGACGGATCCCAGGTCAAACCAGGTTGTACCGGCAATACGGTACTCGGATACAGGGCGCTTACGGTCGGTACGGGAAGCCCGGTGACAGGATCTGGGGGAGACAGCACCGGGGACCAGAGTGGCCATAAGGTATTGTACGGAGGAAGCGGAGTCCAATATTGTGCATGAATAACCGGGGAAAACAGAAGACAGATTAATCCAAGAAGGCTGATAAAGAATATTTTCTTGCCGGGTTTTTGTGTCATGACTATTAATCCTTTGTAAGCTCATCTTTTCATGAGGCTGTAAATTTTCTCTTGGGATATCTCTCTATCAATATTTTGCCTTATAAATAATGTATGGAGGAACGAAAAGTACTGATATCTCTCCAGAGGAGGACCGCGATTTGAATCTATTATGAATAAATCTTCAGTATAATATAGGATAAGCATTCTGGTTATCTCTTCTATCCTCGTTGTTTGGACAAGCAAGGAGTGCAATTCTCTTGGAGCGGCATCCGGGAGCTTCAGCGGCAGGGCTGTATGGTAACGCGAGTATGAATTTCCGATTCCGTATTCACAATATTCACAATTATATGCACCTGATATTAACTACATCTTTCACCCTCTCATTTACCTTTTTGGGATAATCATAAAAATTTTTGCAATCCAGTACTTATTAGATCAATTTATATGCCAGGAGATGCACAAATCTTATCTCTTCGGTAATTGTGCCTGAACCGGGGCTTTCCGATAATCTGTTGCGGTATATGCTTACCGTTGATTAGACCAAATCCTGGTGATTGGATAAGGATATGCCAGGAACGTTTTCCAAATAATTATGGACATGTCATAAGATTTATACACCTTGCCGCAGGTGTAATATAACACTTCTCCATATCTTACATTCCTTCAGAATTCATAATTTCCAATCCTGACCATGTCATCTTTCATTTTTTTTTATGCTGGCATCTGGAATGCTATCTTTTATTATCCAGAGGAAATGAGGTGTTTTGAACTGATGGTTAGCGAGAGAGGAGTCTTTGAGGTGATTTCCGTTAGGTTGAAAATAATGATAACCGCACTAATTTTTCTGCTCTTGCTGATCCTTGACATCCCGGAATTTATCATTTGTACGTGTACTATTCCTGATGAAATTCTGGATGTTCCCCGTATGTTGCCCACAAGGAACCTGTCAGACAGTGGTATCAATGCTGAAAGATTGAGAGCAATAATCAAGATGCTGGAATCGGTGCCCTACCTCCCTACGAAAAAGGAAGCGGCCCACCCCCGGATCATGATAGTCAGCGGCTACGCTGCCGAAATTAAAAAACACTACCTTGGTGAAGAGAGCGGCCCTCGATATGAGGATACCACTCAGAAAGGAGATGCTATCCTCTACCTCCAGGGGAAAAACCGATTCATTACATTTATTAACAAATCCAGGCAAATTTGCGCTATCCTCCGTACTTCTAGCCTTTCAATCCTCAGAATTTAGAATTCCCATAACCAGTCATCAGTGGCCAGTGGCCAATGGTCAGTGGCGCAAGGCGCTATCCCGCGCCGTGGTCGAAGCACCATAGAGGTTTTTCCTCTGGGCTTCCCTCTGTGTCTTTAGTGTCTCTGTGGTGTCCTTTGCATTTGCCTTTGTCTTTGCAGTTACGAGTGGGAGAGAGATAAGGAGTTGGATTAATGTCGCGGATTGGAGTATTTGTTTGCTGGTGTGGATCGAGTATCGCCGAACAGGTGGATATTCGTGAGGTATCCCGATACGGGGCCATGCTGCCTGGGGTGGTCAAGGTTATTGATCATCAATACCTGTGTTCCGAATCGGGGCAAAAATTGATTGTGAAGACCATCCGTGAGCAGCGTCTCGACGGAGTGGTGGTGGCCGCATGCTCGCCCGGGATGCATCAGGTGACGTTCCGCAGGGCTGTGACCGGCGGAGGACTAAACCCCTATCTCCTGGAAATAGCCAATGTACAGGAGCATTGCTCCCGGGTATATAAAGACCGGTCAGAAGCTACAGCCAGGGCTAAAAACCTGGTCAGGATGATGGTGGAGCGGGTGAAATGGAATCGTCCCCTTGATCAGGTTAAACTCCCTGTTACCAGGAGGGCTCTGGTCATTGGCGCTGGCATCGCCGGTATCCAGGCATCCCTCGATATTGCGGCTTGCGGTTATGAAGTGGTCCTGGTGGAAAAGAAGCCTTCGATCGGCGGGCATGTGGCCCAACTGGCTGAAATATTTCCTCCTCTGGGCTCCTCTCCCTGCATCATGACCCCGTATGCGGCTGAAGTGGTACAGAATCCGAATATAACACTCTATCCCTATGCGGAACTGGAGTCGCTGGAAGGGTATGCCGGGAATTTTACTGCCAGAATCAGAAAAAAAGCCCGCTTTGTAGATGCCAGTAAATGCACTGGCTGCGGAATATGCCAGCAGAAATGCCCCGTTTCCGTGAAGAGTGAATTTAACGAAGGGCTCTCCTTCCGACCGGCTGTTTATCTCCCTTTTCCTTATGCTGTACCGAACACAGCGATCATTGACCGGGAAAATTGCCTTCGGTTTCAGGAAGGCACATGCAGCCTTTGCCAGGAAGTTTGCCCGACCGGTGCCATTGACTACCGGCAGAAGGATGAAATTATCTCTGAAGAGGCGGGAGCGATAGTGGTGGCTACAGGCTATGACCTGATGGCCAGGGAGGTATATGCAGAATATGGAGGCGGGCAATACCCCGACGTTATCACTTCTCTTCAATTCGAACGGCTGATGAGTGCCTCCGGCCCGACCCGCGGTCTATTGCGCAGACCCTCGGATGGCAGGATCCCCGGCAGTGTGGTCTTTATCCAGTGTGTCGGCTCGATGGATGCTTCCCACGGAATACCTTACTGTTCGAGGATATGCTGTACCTATACAGCCAAACAGGCCATGCTCTTCCGGCATCAGTGTCCCGATGGCCGGGCTTATGTATTTCATGTGGATATTCGTGCTGCGGGCAACAATTACCATGAATATGTGCGAAAGGCCATTGAGGAGTATAAGACGGTCTATATCCGGGGCCGGGTGTCCAGGGTATTTCTTCGTGATGGCTGTCTTGTGGTCAGCGGAGTGGATGCCATGATCGGAGAGCAGGTGGAGATCGAGGCAGATTTGGTGGTTTTGGCTGCGGCTGTCACTGCATCTTCGGGAGTGGAAAATCTGGCGCGGAAATTAGGGATCGCCTACGACCTCCACCACTTTCTTTCAGAGGCCCATCCAGGGCTTCGACCCATTGAAACCAATAGTATGGGTATCTATCTGGCCGGAGCCTGCCAGGCACCCAAAGATATCCCCGAGACCGTGGCCCAGGCAGGAGCGGCGGCAGCCAAGGTGCTGGGGTTGTTCGGAAGCAAAGACCTTTTTCAGGACCCCAGCGTAGCCAGAGTTAATGAAAATACCTGCACCGGCTGCCTCCTCTGTCAAAAGGTCTGCACCTACAACGCTATCGAAATCAAGGGATTGAAAAACCGGAGAGGGGATGTCGTAAAGATAGTTTCATCAGTAAACACGAACAAGTGCCGGGGATGCGGCACCTGTGCTGCCGAGTGCCGGTCACATAGTATCGAGTTTGAGGGATTTAACGACCAGCAGATATATGCCCAGATCAATGCCCTGGGTTTGAGGTGATTAGAGAGAAAGAATACGGATAATCTTAAAAAAGGAGAAATAACATGTCTATCCCCAGCCATGTTACCAGCCATGTTACCAGCAGGAGCGAAACGCTCGAGAAGAAAAACTGGCAGCCGAGAGTGGTTGCCTTTCTCTGCAACCGGTGTGCATCTATCGGTGATAATCCGGCAGGCATGAGCCGCCTGCTTTCAGACAACCGTATCGAGGTTATTCGGGTCCCCTGTTCCGGGCGGGTGGACCCGATCTTCCTGCTGAAATGCTTTGAGAAAGGAGCGGATGGTGTTCTTGTCTCCGCTTGTTCCCCGGGAGCCTGTCACCATGCCCTGGGAAATTATCATGCCCGAAAAAGATTCGCGGTCTTTCAAAAATTGCTGGAATTTTGCGGCCTTGATGGCCGGAGAATCCATTTTCCCTGGGACTTGTCAGATGCAGGAGTACAATTGCCCGGACTGATCGACCGGGTAGTGAGCCAAGTGCGGGAAGCAGGGCCTCTTCCGGATATCCGCTCCAGAGGAGGAAACCGGTCATGAACAGGTTATTGCAGGAAAAAGCGCAGGAGCTGCTCGATCAGAATGAGGTTTCCCTCGTTATCGGATATGGCGAATATTTCCGAAGGACTAATGATGAATCGCTTCAGCGTATAGTTACACCGCTCTTCATTTCGAAACCGGATGAGGCAAAATCCCTCGTCTGGAATGATCACTGTGTCCATAACCTTTCTGCCTATCTGCTCAGGAAAGAGGTGAAGGTGCATCGCAGGGTCGCTCTTGTGGCCAAGGGATGCGATGTCAAATCGATCTGTGTTCTCGTTCAGGAGAACCAGATCAAAAGAAATAACGTGCTCATCATCGGCTTGACCTGCCAGGGAGTAGTCGGAAACAGCCCGTACCGAAATGCGGAGAAATGTTATTCCTGTCAGTTACATACCCCTCACATCTGCGACATTTTAATTTCTTCGCCTCAAGAGCGGTCCAGGGAACCGGAGCAGGAGCCGTTGGAAGGTTCCGGCTCCCTGCAGGAGAAAATCGATCGACTGGACAGGATGAGCACTCCTGAGAGATGGCATTTCTGGAAAGATCAGTTCGGTCGGTGCGTTCGATGCTATGCCTGCCGGAACATCTGCCCCTTGTGCTACTGTGAAAGATGCATTGGAGATAGCAGCAGCCCGCAATGGATTGAAAAAGGCTCTTTATCGGGAAACCTCGCTTTTCATATCATCAGAGCCCTTCACCTGTCAGACAGATGCACCGACTGCGGGGAATGCGAAAGGGTCTGCCCTATGGGACTGCCCTTAAACCTTTTATACCACAAGATGGCCCGGATAGCAAAAGACCTCTTTCAGACAAAATAAGGACACTCGATCGATGACCACGAAACTCATTACCCGCAATAGTTTAAAAAAGCTCATGCGCGACCTTTTAACCGTGTTTGAAATTGTGGCCCCTGTTCAGGGTGAAGCTGTCTCGGCCTTTCAGCGGATATCTGCCTATGAGGAGATCGGATGGCCGGATTCCAATACGGCCAGGTCTCCCAAGGAATTCTTTCTGCCTCCTGCCGATGGTCTTTTTCGATTCCAGCAGACAGGAAGGGAAACGCTCCTGTCCGAGCCTGCAAACCATCATGGTCCAAGAATCATCCTGGGAGTCCGGCCCTGTGACGCCGCAGCTCTGGCAATCATGGACCGGGTCTTTAGTGAAAAGGGCATAGATGTTCACTACACTGCTCTTCGGGATAATACGCTGGTGATCGGCCAGCCCTGTTGGAAACCGGGCAAGGACTGCTTTTGTACCTCTGTCGGCATCAATCCCACGGCAAGCCTGAACATGGATATCATGCTGACCGATCTTCGGGACGAGCGGTTTCTCGTGGACATCGTCAGCCCGAAGGGTGAAGATTTCTTTTCGTATTTTTCACATTTTTTTCAGGAACCGGAAGACCTGCCCAGGGCCCTATCAGCTCAAACGAGGGAGATGGTGTTTTATCTCGGAGAGGATAAGATGTTCGACCTGCGGGTCATCAAGAAATGGCTGGATAATAATTTCGAGAACCCTCTCTGGACAAAGACAGCAGCCAGGTGCATCGGCTGCGGTGCCTGCTCGTTTCTTTGTCCCACGTGTCATTGTTTTGACTTCACTGATGAGTCTACCTATCAGGATAACAGTTTCCAGGGCTTGAGAAAGAGAGTCTGGGACTCCTGTTCCTTCAGCCATTTTACTCAAACGCCCACGCATCAGCCCCGGCCTACGCAGGACCGAAGATTTCGGCAAAGAATTATGCACAAGTTCAAATATTCTTTTGACCGGTATCAACAATTGGCTTGTGTGGGCTGCGGCCGCTGCCGCAGCCTCTGTCCAGTGGGAATCGACCTGGTCGAGGTTTTAGTGTCAATCTCCCGGCAGTCTCATCAGTTTTGAAAGGTTATGGAATCATGGAAAGTATTTACCAGCCACATATTATGGCTATTGAAGATATTATTGTTGAAACCCCGGATGTGAAAACTTTCCGGCTTATCTTCCAGGAGCGGAAGATACGCCGCCACTTTTCATTCAAGGCAGGACAATTTGGCAAGTATTCCGTTTTCGGGGAAGGGGAATCCACCTTTTATCTTGCATCCTCTCCCACCTGGGAGGGCTATCTCGAGTGCAGTGTCAGAAGGGCAAGCAAGGTTGCCGAAGCTTTCCATAAACTCGGAGTCGGAGACCGGATCGGTTTCCGTGGCCCGTATGGAAACGGGTTCCCGCTTCCCGAATTGACGGGGAAAAATCTCATTCTGATCGGTAGCGGGATCGGCATTGTCCCGCTCAGGTCTTTAATCTGGAACTGCCTGGATTTCCGGGAGTCTTTCGGCAAGATCACCATCTTATACGGAGCCGAGCGGGTAGCTGATCTGGTCTATAAACGGGAGCTCAGGGAATGGGAATCAAGAAGGGATATCAATCTTATCAGGACAGTAGACCCTGGAGGGGAAGAGCCTGGGTGGGATGGACGGGTCGGCTTTGTGCCCATGATCATGAGGGAGATCGACTTATTGCCGGAAAAATCCTGGGTTATCACCTGTGGTCCTCCGGTCATGATTAAATTTGTCATTGAAGGTCTGATCAGCCTGGGATTTTCTCCTGAGCGGATTATAACCACGCTTGAAATGAAGATACGGTGCGGTCTGGGAAAATGCGGACGATGCAATATCGGGAAACATTATGTCTGCCAGGATGGGCCTGTTTTTACTTACGCTCAGATTGGTGAATTTCCCAATGAATTTTAGTAGTACAACGAGACATGGAAGAATGATTTCCCGCAGAGACGCAAAGGCGCAGAGTATGTCATTTTTAGTCATTCTCTGCGACTCCGCGTCTCTGCGGGAGAAATACCAAATAGCACGCAAATGGCTGCAAAGTCCCTCGCACTCCATCCCTCTCCCCCTCCAACCCCTCTGGGGAAGAGGGTGGGGTGAGGGGGATAGCTTGCTGCCAGCACCGGCTTATGACAGATACTAACACTCTGGGAGGAGTGAAAATGAATACGATGGAAGATTCCAAAAGCGTATTGATTATCGATGACGATGCGGATTGGGTGGAAGCCAATAGAATTGCGCTGGAAGCAAATTCTTATAAGGTGTTCACCGCTTACAGCGGGCAGCAGGGTATTTTCAAATTTCTGAAGGTTCTCCCTGATCTGGTTATTCTCGACATCTCTATGGAAAGAAGGGATGAGGGGTTTTACGTAGGCCATAAAATCAGAAGTTACCCGAATGTCGGCAATGTTCCAATCATCATGATCACGGCTATACATCAATCCAGCAAGTTCCGGTTTTCCCCTGATACGGATGGTAATTATCTGCCGGCAGATGAATTGATAGATAAACCGGCGGATCCTTCACGGCTACTTGAATTGGTGCATAAGTGGCTGAAAGACAGGTAAAAAAATGAAACAGATCAGCAAATGTCTGGAAGGTAAAATGATCCCCGGGATCGGCATGGTAATCATACTGGCCCTGATGGGTTTCTTTTACCTTCACAGCAAGGAAGATTACCGTCATCTGGTTCTGTTAATCAGAGATGAGGCATACCAGTTGAGCGACATTGTCATAAGGGGCATCAGGCACGATATGCTGCTGAACAGGAGGGCTGACCTTCAGCAGAGGATAGGTGATATCGTCAATCACGATAAGATAATCAGGATAAGGATCATCAAGGACGGGAGGGTAAAAGTTGCCTCTAATACCTATGAAATCGGCATGCTTATCGATAAAAAGTCTGAAGGTTGCATTGAATGCCACCGGGGAAATAGTCAACTCCCATCCTCCCGGTCCATGAAAGATTACCGGATATTCCAACCCGCGTACGGGAGCGAGGCTATCGGCATCATGAATCCCATTTACAACGAAAAGCCCTGCTATCGATGTCATGGAAGTCAAAAAAAGATTATCGGAGTGTTGGGCATCACTATTTCTCTGTCCAGGATTCATGCCTTCATGAGAGGCAGCCATATCAGAATGGTGCTGTTCCTGATATGTACCCTTATCCTGATCTCCATAACCGCAGGCCTTCTGATCCGGCATCTGGTGATTATTCCCATCCGTAAACTGGCCAGGGAGACAGCCATGATTACGTACGGGAACCTGGATCATCAGGTTTGCCTTGATACCGGAGACGAGATTGAGGATCTGGCTCGGGCTTTTAACCTTATGACTTCACAATTACAGGCAGCCACCCGGGAGGTTGAAGACCAGGTCAAATTGGCTGCCTCCCGATTGGCACAAGCCAACCAGGAATTGGAAACAGCCAATCAAAGACTGGAGGAAAGCGATCGGAGAAAATCGGAGATGATGATGGCGGTAGCTCACGATCTCCATACACCCCTGGCTGCCATCGAAAGCTGCCTGCGGGTTGTTCTGGATGGGTATCTGAAAAACGATCCGGATAAGGAAAGAGAGATGCTTCAGCGGATAGAGGCCAGGATAAAGGATCAGATAACTCTGGTCAAAAACCTTCTGGATTTCTCCCTGATAACGGAAAGTTGCAGGGAAATGAAAGAAGTGAACATTTCCGACGTGATCCGGAAAGCAACGGATTTGGTATCACATCTGGCGAGTGCCAGGAAGATTTCCATCCAGGTCCAGGAAGATACCACTACTCCGTTGTCTGTTCCGGGAGATGAGGAATCGCTGGTGCGCGCGCTGACCAATCTGCTCGACAATGCCATAAAGTACAGTCCGCTGAGAAGCACGATCTGGATCAGCAGTCAGAGTCTCAATCATCACATTCAATTGGTTGTCAGAGACTATGGTCCCGGGATCCCGGCGGAGGAGCTTCCCCTGATCTTTGATTTTCTCTTTCGAGGCAGAAGCGCCAAAAGGCAGAAAAAGCAAGGATCAGGTTTGGGGTTATCCATTGTCAAACAGATTATCGATCTCCACAAGGGAGAGATCCGGGTTGAGAGCGAAAAAGGAGAGGGAACGAGCTTCTTTATCACTTTGCCGAGATGTCGGTCCTAGCAAAATTCTTACACAAATTTAACAGTCAATTAATGATCAATGATTATCATTATTTTAGTTAACCGAAAGGTTTGGTGAGATATCTCTCTGTATCCGTGATCGTAACAGAATTCTAACTATTCTCTAACAAAACGCTAACAATCGGAGCGTAAATTCAGAAAAAGAGAAAAGTCATAACCCAAGGAGATGGAAAAGAATGAATACCATGAAAATCAGGGCCTGCTTAGGGAGTTTTCTGGTATCGGTGCTTCTCTTGATCAGCGGCTTTGCACCCCGGGTTGAATCGTTGACCATCAACGGGGCGGGAGCATCGTTTCCCTATCCTATTTACTCTCAATTGGCACACAAGTATGAGCAAATGAGCGGCCAGAAACTCAACTATCAATCCATCGGTTCCGGGGGCGGCATAGCACAGATCAAGGCCAAAACCGTGGACTTTGGCGCTTCGGATGCCCCACTGAAGAAAGAAGAGCTGGATGCAGGCGGCCTGATCCAATTCCCCATGATCATGGGAGGGGTAGTGCCGGTTGTCAATATCAAAGGGATCAAGGCAGGAGAGTTGAAGCTCACCCCCCAGCTTTTAAGTGGCATCTTCCTGGGCACGATAACCAGGTGGAATGACGAGGCTGTCAAGCAGGTCAATCCCGGCCTGAAACTTCCCGATAAAGCCATTACCGTGGTACACAGGGCGGATGGATCGGGGACAACCTGGATTTTTACCAATTACCTGGATAAAGTTTCGGCGCAATGGCATGAAAAAGTCGGAACCGACAAGGCTGTTGCCTGGCCTGTCGGCGTGGGTGGCAAGGGGAATGAAGGTGTGGCCGCTTATGTGCAGCGCATCGACGGATCGATTGGCTACGTCGAATTTGCCTATGCTCTGGAGAGCAGGATGAATCACGTACTATTGAAGAACAAGGCAGGCAAATTCGTTGAGCCAACGATCGAGACTTTCCAGGCTGCCGCAGCCAACGCCGACTGGGAGCATGCTCCCGGCTTCTATCTGGTCCTGACCGACCAGGCCGGTGAAAACAGTTGGCCGATTACCGGAGCATCCTTTATCCTCGTTCACCGCAATCAGTCACAGGCAGAAAAGGCCAGGGCCATGCTCAAGTTTTTTGACTGGTGCTTCCAGAATGGAACGAAAGAAGCAAAAGACCTCCAATATGTGCCGATGCCCCAGAATGTGGTTAAACTTGTGAAATCAGCATGGAGCAAAGAAATGAAGGCCGCAGGTCAGCCTGTCTGGCCGTAAGGGAGTGGTCAGTGGTCAGTGGTCAGTACAAACTGATAACTGACTTGTGTCCGGAATCTATTTTATGGTTCAACAGGTCAACAAAGCAATGAAGCCGATCAGTCACCAGAACATCCAGAAGAAGGCGGATGGGCTTTTCCGCTACCTGACCGCCTTGTGCGCCCTGGTGGTTCTGGCCCTGATGGTCGGCATATTCTGGGCCTTACTCAGCAATTCTCAACTGGCTATACGTAGGTTCGGATTCAGGTTTCTCGTTTCTCAAGCCTGGAATCCGGTCACCCAGGAGTTTGGGGCAGCAAGCAGTATTTACGGGACCCTTGTTTCCACCGCCATTGCCCTGATCCTGGCCGTTCCCCTCAGCCTGGCGATCGCCATATTCCTCGTGGAGCTGGCCCCCCCGGCACTTGGACGGGTGGCAGGATACGGCATTGAGCTTCTGGCGGCCATTCCCAGCATAATTTTTGGCATGTGGGGGCTGTTTGTCTTTGCACCCTTCATGGCTGACCATGTCCAGCCCGCTTTGAATAAAACCCTGGGATTTTTACCCTTTTTTCAAGGGCCGCCTATGGGCATAGGGATGCTCACGGCTGGAATTATCCTGGCGCTGATGATCCTTCCCTTTATCAGCGCTGTGGCCAGGGATGTTTTTCGGATGGTGCCGCCGGTATTAAAGGAATCCGCCTACGGTCTGGGATCGACTAACTGGGAAGTCACCCACAAGGTAACGATCAGCTATGGGCTGCGCGGCCTTTTGGGAGCCACATTTCTGGGACTTGGCCGGGCCATTGGGGAGACTATGGCTGTCACCTTCGTTATCGGCAATGACCACACCATTTCAAAATCCCTCTTTGCAGCCGGTAACAGCATCGCCTCGACCCTGGCCAATGAGTTTGCCGAAGCGTCCGAGCCGCTCTATCTGAGCGCCCTGGTGAAGCTGGGCCTGGTGCTGTTTGTCATTACTATCCTGATCCAGATCGTGGCCCAGCTCTGGCTGAAGAGAATTGGCAAAAGTCTGGGAGGTGGCGGCCTGTGATCATCCGATCGGCGACACCCCGGAAACTGGCTGACCTTGGCGTCAAAATCATGTCGAGCCTGGCCGCATTGCTGGGCATAGCTATCCTGGCCTGGATACTCTACGAGGTCATTAAACGGGGCTCGGCTTCGCTGAACTGGTCCTTTTTTACCCGGCTGCCCACTCCGCCTGGCTTACGAGGCGGAGGCGTGGCCAATGCCATCCTGGGGACCTCGATGATTACCCTCCTGGCTACCCTGGCCGGAGTCCCGACCGGCCTGTTAGCCGGAGTTTACCTGGCCGAATTCGGCCAGAGCACCCGCCTCGGTGCAGCAGTACGATTTACCAGCAATGTCATGATGGGCATTCCATCCATTATCGTGGGGCTTTTCGCCTACACCCTGCTGGTTCTCCCCTGGCACCATTTCTCAGGATTTGCCGGAGCAGCCGCATTGGCCATCATCATGCTGCCCATTGTCGCCAGAACCACCGAGGACATGCTGAGGCTCGTTCCCAACGCTTTACGCGAATCAGCCCTGGCCCTTGGGTCTCCCCGGTGGAAGGCAACACTGGGGGTAGTATTCCGGGCGGCTAAAACAGGTCTTATTACCGGTGTCCTTCTGGCCATCGCACGGGTGAGCGGAGAGACAGCGCCTCTCCTGTTTACGGCCCTCAACAGCCCCTACTGGCCCGGTTCTCTCAATCAGCCCACGGCTAACCTTACGGTGACCATATTCAATTATGCCATGTCCCCCTATCCCGACTGGCAGGAAATAGCCTGGGGAGCCTCCCTGCTGATTATGATCGCTGTTTTGGCTTTAACCGTAGTTGCCCGTTTTGCTCTCAAAGAGGTAAAGAAATGAATGCAGCCGTAAACGGCGAACCCCGGAAATTTTCAGCATATCAGTACACCAGATCACCGGGCGATAAATATCCGGACGGCAGCAGCTCATATATAGCGGCAGCTTCTCAGATTATTCAGCCCAAGATATCGACCCGCAACCTGAACTTCTACTATGGCAACCATCAGGCTCTGAGGGACAACAGCCTGGACATTGCTCCAAATAAGGTAACGGCCATCATTGGCCCGTCGGGGTGCGGAAAGTCTACGCATATCAGGGTATTTAACCGGATATTCGAGCTCTACCGGGACCAGCGGGCCACCGGCGAGGTCCTGCTGGATGGAGAGAATATCCTCCTGCCCTCGGTGGATGTTATAGAACTGCGCAGGAAAGTGGGAATGATCTTTCAAAAGCCGACGCCATTTCCGATGAGCATTTTTGAAAATGTCGCCTATGGCCTTAAGCTGCACTATAAGCTGGCCAAGAGTGAGCTGGCCGAACACGTAGAAACAGCCCTGAGGCGTGCGGCCTTATGGGAGGAAGTCAAAGACAAGCTGCACCGTCCGGGGACCGCCCTCTCAGGAGGACAGCAGCAGCGGCTGTGTATTGCCAGGGCCATAGCCATTGAACCGGAGGTGCTGCTCATGGATGAGCCCACCTCCGCTATCGATCCGGTGGCCACGGCCAAGATCGAAGAACTGATTGAGACGATAAAGTCGATATATACCATCGTCATTGTCACCCATAATATGCAGCAGGCGGCCCGCGTCTCTGACTTTACGGCCTTTTTCTATGGAGGGAGGGTTGTGGAGTTCGGGCCTACTACCCACATTTTTACCAACCCCTCCAACAAGCAGACCGAGGATTATATAACCGGCCGTTTCGGTTAAGGGTGATCGATAACGTTAAAATTTTCAATTTTTACTTTAGTTTCTATAGACGCCGGGGTTGCAGAAAATAGAAAAGACAGCCTGTAATTTGACCTGCAACTTATCACCTTAATTATGAACCTTGTGACAGTCAAGAATAATCCCGGTAACAATCGGCAGAGGAACAGTAATAATCAACCATCCAAATAAGGATCCCAGCAATAATGTCTGTATAACAGCGTTCATGGTCTTATCTCCTTGAAATAATTTGTTACTCTTACTCACCAAACTTCATCATATCAGACGGTCAGCCATACCGGGTAATTACTCTCTTTTTTTATTCTGAAACAGATAAGAAATCAGGATGACAGATACTAACTGCTTTGTTCCCCCTTTCTTCAAATCGCATAAGTCCGGATAAGTCTACAAGTGTAAGTACCCAGTTAAAGCGGCATCAATGCCGTCATTCCTGCCTTTGCAGGAATGACGGGAAATATCAACACTTGTGGGCGCATGCAGAAGACATTACAAATCAAGACCAGATATGACCCTAACTTTTCGGGAAGACAAAGGGAGAAATAAAGAGAAAACTCCGTCTTCAAAAATAATCCTTGACCTTTCTTAACCAGTCCATTAAACTCGTTGTTATGAAAACCATGAAAACAATAAAAAATTCAAATTTTTCTTCGAATTGGATAATGCATGTCCAGGATTAAACGGTATCCGTTAAATCTGAAAAGGGAATTAATCATGAGCAGTAAGGAAATATTGGAAAAGGCAATCCAGCTTAAACCCCATGAGAAGCTTGCCATTATTGAGGGCTTATTAAGGAGCTTAGATGAGCCGAATAAAAATATTGATGAAATATGGGCTATCGAGGCTGAAAAAAGGTTAAGTGCTTATAGGAATGGTAGATTAAAAGGGATTCCAATGGAAGAGATTTTTCGTGAAGAGAAATGAAAATTATATTCACAGAACTTGCAAAAGCCGAACTTTTGGATGCTGTTGCATATTATGAACTTGAATATGAAGGCTTGGGGAAAAAGTTTAAAGAAGAAGTTAACGCTTCAATATTAAGAATAAACCAATTTCCAACAGCTTGGTCGGTTGAATGTGGCGAAGTCCGGAAATGTTTAATGCACAAGTTTCCATACAAGATACTTTATTCTATTGAAGAAGATCATATACTGATTATTGCTATTGCTCATCAGCACAGAAAGCCTGATTACTGGGTTGACCAAAAGGGTTAAGGTCGCAGCGCGGTAAATCCAGGACCAAATAAAATCGGTCAACAGACACGTGTGATATTTTATTAGGGCATAAGCCCTACCCTGCATTTGTTTTGAAGGGATATATCGGGAGTTCATGAGTAAGATACAGAGCAATTCCTAAATTGGCGTCCCGATAGGAAGGGAGAAAAATCCTCACAAAAAAGAGAACAAACAGGACAAAGGTAACTTTGTGCCTGGCATCTTGCCCCTCTAAGCCTAAGTAGTTACTCAGAAAAAGCAATATACTCCTATCAGGATGAACAATACACCGGCAGCCGTAGAGATTATTCTCTTGTCCAGTTTGCTCAGGAGATATTTACCCAGGTATATGGCCATAAGGGATAAAACAGCCAGAGCGGTTATGACGCCAAGAAACACCATGAAGGGATTGAACTTTGTGGCAAACAGGCCGGAAGCGATCTGGGTCTTGTCTCCCATTTCGGAGAGCAGCACGATACCGAATCCCGATAAAAAAGGATTTTTGAGCCTGCACTCCGATTCCTCTTCTTTCCTGCCTGCAAGAGTCAGGATGCCAAACAGGATAAATACGGCCCCGGAGATGATTTTGATATAATCAATGGGAACAAGGCGAAGCAGGAAGTTGCCGAAGATAATGGCCATACCGTCAGCTATACAAAAGGCCAGTAATACACCAGACAGCAGTTGAAAATACTTCCTGGTGTTCGATGCCAGACAAAAGATAGCCAGTTGGGTTTTATCACCCAGCTCTGCTATTCCAATCGTCAGGAAAGGAACTAAAAAATCCTTGATCATAATTCCCTCGAGAGTATGATAGTAATCAGGTTGTTGAGACTGTAGGCTGTTAGGCTAAAGCCTTTCTTGCGGTGCGGGAGATCGTTTTTCCCTGTGCGCTTTGTGTCCTCTCTCTATTATAAGCTTGGCTTATGTAAGTGCCATTCCTTTTAGGAAGGATAAAGGATTCATATGCAGTTATCAAGAGAATTCGAGGTGGCAAATTGAAAAATCCCGGATCAGAAATGACAAACCTTAGAAAATATGGTAATCCTCCCTATTCTGTTGCCGTCATTCACGGCGGTCCGGGTGCACGAGGAGAGATGGCTCCGGGAGGAGGACAGAGCGGAATATACATCCATCATCCGCATTCTGGATGACCCGGCAGCTCACGATAAAAATACCTTACTTGCCAGGCTCGGCTCATTGGCATCAAAGGCCGATGTCTGTGATCCGGTCATAGACGGGTCTGCGGGCATGAGCCCTGGATCGAACGGCAGGCAAAGGATGATTTTTACCAGGTTCTCGAAGAAGAACTGCATGGTACGGTCTAATTGGTTAAAATCCCGGTGGTGAATTTTCAAGCAAAATAACACTTGTTATTTACGCAAATCTGGATTATTATTTTTGCGATTCCTCGATGAAACTCTGAAAGTTATTGCATTCCCCAAATTTAGGAAAAACAAAGAATGACGGAAGATTATCGCAGCAAGGTCGCTTTAGTGATTGGCGGGAGCCGTGGAATAGGGCGGGCGATAGCATTACGGCTGGCCCGGTCGAGCTTTGATATCTGGCTCGCTTACCGGGAGAATCATGAAGCTGCGCAGACAGTCAGGGCAGAAGTGGAACAGGCAGGCAGGCTCTGTGATCTGTTTTCCTTCGATGTCGCTAATTACGATGAGACAAAAGCCGCTCTGGGAGAAAAAGTGGAAGCGCATGCTCCCTCGGTGGTGGTATATAATGTCGGTGTTGCCCGGGATAATCTTTTTATGTGGATGACAAAAGAGGAGTGGGACACGGTTCTTTCCACTAATCTTGACGGGTTCTATAATATCATGCACCTGGTGCTCTTTCCCATGCTGCGTGAGAAGCAGGGACGCATTGTGGTTATATCTTCGGTCTCCGGGCAGATCGGGCAGGCAGGTCAGGTGAATTATTCCGCTTCCAAAGCCGGACTGATCGGTGCAGTCAAGGCCCTGGCCAGAGAAGTCGGAAAGAAAAATATCCTGGTCAATGTCGTTTCTCCGGGAATGATTGAAACGGATATGACCAGGGAAATCCCCAAAGACAAAGTAATCCCCCTCATTCCATTACAGCGGTTCGGGACTCCGGAAGATGTGGCCTCGGTCGTTAACTTTTTATGCACCGAAGAGCATATGTACATTCATGGTCAGGTTATCGGCATCAACGGGGGGCTGGCTATTTAGATGGAGCGCTATGATGACCTCGTCGTTGGCAGTGGGGTAAGCGGTATGACCATTGCTCTCCTTCTGGCCATGAATGGACACAAGGTCCTGCTCCTGGAAAAAAATCCTCACCTTGGCGGAGCGATGGCCAGGTTTTACAAACAGGGTATCCCGTTTGACATAGGATTTCATTTTACCGGAGGGCTTTCCGACAATGGGATCCTTCGCCAGATGCTTTCGGTCCTCGAAATCGAGGAAGATATCCACCCTGTATTCCTCCTCCATGAGAAAGCCAATCAGCTCGTTTTTGAAGCGGAACAAAATTCATACGAGATGCCGGCTGGAATACAGAATCTGCAAAGTAAGTTAAAAGGATACTTCCCTGACGAATGCCCGGCAATTGACCGGTATTTCGCTCTGGTACAGAAGGTTTGCAGGCAAACTGTTACTACTGATTTAAGCAGGATTTCCCTGTCCCCGGATATGCTCGACGAAGATTTCATCAGCCTTGATCAGGTCCTGAACCAGTTAACTGACAATCAATCCTTAAAAGGCGTGTTATCGGCGTATTGTCTGTGCTACGGCGTGAAACCGCAGGAGGTCTCTTTTGCCAATCACAGCAGGATATGTCTGAATCAATATGAATCGATGGCCCGGGTTGAGGGGGGCGGAGATGCCTTTATTCAAGCCTTTGAGAAACAGTTTGCCCGCTATGATGTTGACATTATGAATAACAGATACCTGAGCGAAATGGTCGATATCAAAAATAATTCCGTTCAGCGGTTCGTTCTGAACACGGGAGAAGAAATAACCTGCAGCCGGTGTATTCTGACTATCCACCCCACGGAGATACTCAAGATACTGCCCCGGAAATATTTGAGCAAAGCCTTTATTGACCGGATATCGGCCTTTGAATCGTCAGCCGGATTTTTTTCGCTCTTCGGGGTCCTCCAGGCTGAGGGTCCTGAAGGTGAAAACAAAGATAATTTCCAGCCCTCGATTGTTACTCTTCTCCCATCCGGGGATTTGAATCAGATGCTCGATCCGGAATATTCCGGCACGCCTTCGTTGATTATCATGAAGTATCTGGAGGCAGTCAACGGGAAAACCTACCGGCTGGTAAGTGCCTTCGAACCATCTTTTTTCGAACATGCAGTTGCCTGGAAAGATTCACAAACCGGCAAAAGGCCTGCGGATTACCAAAAATACAAACAGCAGCGAATTGAGAGTATAACCGAGCGCATCCATAAATTCTATCCGGAATTCAAAAACTCCCTTCAGGTGATGGATGCGGCTTCGATTTTGACCTACCGGGATTATCTGCATTCACCCGAGGGGTCAGCTTATGGCATAAAGCAAAAAGTCGGACAGTATAACCTTTTTGGAAGGCTTCACCTTCGCAACATCTACGTTGCCGGTCAGAGCGCCCTGTTACCCGGATTGGTAGGGGCAATGATGTCATCGTTTATCATGGGCCGGGGCATAGTTGGCAAAGAAACATTCACCCGGTTTATCGAACAGAGATTATGCAATTGAAGCGAGTAGTCATAACAGGAGTTGGTGCAGTCTGCGGGTTAGGCCAGGACGTTCCCTCTCTTATCGAGGGAATCGAACAGGGGAAAAGCGCTGTTCGCTCCATGGAGGGATGGGACCGGTATAACGGCCTGCGCTGTCTGGTGGGGGCACCTTGTGAGTTGAAAAATGAGAAGGAAATCCCGCGGCAGTACCGGCGGCTGATGGGCAGGATGAGCATTTTTGCCGTACAGGCCAGCCAGCAGGCAATCGCTGATGCCGGGATACCACAGGAGAGCTTATCATCGGGACGGATCGGCTGCATCATCGGCTCGACTATGGGAAGCGCCGAGAGCCTGAACGAGGCATTTGAAATAATATTGCCGAACAAAGATCTGACTCAGTTAAAGTCGACCCAGTTTTTTCAATGTGTTTCCCACACAGCGACCATGAATGTATCCCGATATCTGGGAATTCATGGGTATGTTACCGCCACTTCGGCAGCCTGCGCATCCGCCCTGCAGGCCCTGGGAGCGGGTTACGACCTGATCAGGCTGGGAAGACAGGAAGCCATGGTGTGCGGCGGTGCGGAGGAGCTCCATCCTACGGTAACCGGCTCTTTCGATGTCCTGGTTGCAACTTCGGCCCGGTATAACCATGCTCCTCATCAAACTCCCCGGCCCTTTGACAGCAAACGTGACGGCCTTGTCTGCGGTGAAGGAAGCGGCATGCTCCTTCTGGAGGAATATGAACGCGCACGGCAAAGAGGTGCCAGGATATACGCTGAAATCATCGGCTATAACACCAGTGGAAATGGAATCAATGTCAGCCAGTCCTATAAGGAAGCAATCGTCTCGTGTATGAGTGAGGCCTTACAAGACGCCTCTCTCACCCCACAGGATGTTGACTATATCAATGCCCATGCCACGGCAACCATCCAGGGAGATAAAGAAGAGGCCGAGGCGATCAGGGAGGTTTTCGGAAATTCCGTACCGGTAAGCAGTCTGAAGGGCTACTTTGGACATACCCTGGGGGCGTCAGGATCGATCGAACTGATCGCCTCCCTGATCATGATGAAGAAAGGCAGGATTTATCCTACGCACAATCTGGAAACGGTCAGTCCGGAATGCGAGGGGATTTTTCATGTACAGGAATGCCTGAACCGGGAGATCCGCGTCCTGCTCAAGAATTGCTTTGCCTTTGGGGGGATCAATGCTGCCTTGATCTGTAAAAAAGTGCCCTCTGAATAACCAGCAGCAAAAAGGATATCTATGACTGAGCAAGAAATAATCACCAAGGTAAACGAGGTATTTATCGAGTCGTTTGAAATAGCGCCGGAAAAGCTCCAGCCCCAGGTGAATATTTTTCAGGATCTGGGGCTGGATAGCCTTGATATTGTAGATTTGGTTGTGGCTCTGCAAAACAAGTTCAAGATAAAAATACACAATGATGAGCGGATGAGAGAAATCCGGACCCTGGAAGATATTCATCAGTTTGCCAAAAATATAGTTATTGACCGTTGAAGAACATAGTTCCCGGACCTTGAGAGGGGTAGTCCATGGATGGCCTCAGCGTTATACTGTTAAACACCTTTTTTTATGGAGCGTTTCTCGTGTTTTCGGCAACGGTTATACCGCTTTTCATCCTGTATCTTGCTCTTCTTTCGGTATTCATGTCACACCGCGGCATCATGAGACAGTTACGCCGTGCTATCAGTTGGTATGGTTTTATTATCATCAAGGTCTTTCCCTTTCCTTTTGCCCGGGTCCGGTACCGGGATTATGGAAAAGCCGATCCTGAGGGACCGTATCTTTTCGTCTGCAACCATCGGTCCGCTTCGGATGCCTTTTTAATGGCCTGTTTGCCCTACGAATGTGTCCAGGTGGTAAACATCTGGCCGTTTCGGATACCGGTTTTGGGGACATTTGCCCGGCTGGCTGGCTATCTCAGCATCAGAGAGATGTCGTTTGAGGAATTTTCCCGCAAATCGATCGATCTCCTCAACCAGGGAGTTTCCATCATTGCCTTTCCTGAAGGAACCCGTTCCGGGAGCAGCGTCATGAGGCCGTTTCACAGCTCAGTGTTCCGGGTCGCTCTCGAAGCCCGGTGCCCGATTGTGCCAATATGTATTTCCGGAAACGAAGACAAGCCCCATCGGGGCTCTCTCATACTTCATCCGGGAATAATCAGGATGCATAAATTACCAGCCCTGCCCTGGGAAAAATACAAAGATTTAACCTCGTTTAAGTTAAAAAACATGGTGCGGGACATTATTGCCCGGGAACTGGCTGGTATGGAGGGAAATAGATAATGACAGAGCTGTCCCGGTATCGGGAAATTTCGTTTTCCAGCCCGGAAGCGATACGAGAGGTGCAGGAGGGCCGGTTGCGAAAACATCTTGTTTATTGCCGTGAGCATTCCCCGTATTATCGAAGGGTGTTACAAGATATTGACCTTGATTTTGAAAAGATAACCCTCGACCTGATATCCCGGCTTCCCTTCACGGATAAATCCGAGATCGAAAAATATAACCATGACCTGTGCGCAGTTGCCCCGGATAAAATCGTCGATATTGTCCTGTCCTCCGGAACAACCGGCAGCCCGACTCTGGTAATGTACACGGAGCATGATCTCAGGCGGCTTGCTTACAATGAGGAAATCTCCTTCCAGGGATGTGGAATGACCAGGGATGATGTGGTGCTGCTGACCTGTACCATAGACCGGTGTTTTGTGGCTGGTCTGGCGTATTTCCTGGGGGTGCGCAGTGTCGGGGCGGCAGCAATCAGGAGTGGCCAGAATAGTGTGGAAAGTCACTGGGAAATCATCAGGAGAATGAATCCTACAATTATCGTTGGAGTCCCGACCTTTCTCAAGAAACTGGGCCTCTATGTGCAGGAAAGGGGAGTCGATCCTGGTCAACTCAGGGTATCCAAACTGATATGCATCGGTGAGCCGTTACGGGATAAATATCTCAAGTTATTGAAGATCGGGGAAGATTTGGAAAAAATCTGGCAGGCTCAATGCTTTTCCACCTACGCTTCTTCGGAAGTGGTGACCACATTCTGCGAATGCAGTGCCCGGCAGGGAGGGCATCTTCATCCGGACCTGGCGGTTCTTGAAATCGTCGATGAAGCGGGCAGGGCAGTCCCTGCCGGAACTATCGGGGAGGTAGTGATAACTCCGCTGGCGGTTGAAGGAATGCCGCTGGTACGGTTTAAAACCGGAGATGTAAGCTTCCTGATCGATAAACCCTGCTCCTGCGGAAAAAACTCTCCCCGCCTGGGTCCGATCCTGGGGAGAAAGAAACAGATGATGAAGATCCGCGGGACCACCCTTTATCCCCAGGCAGTATATTCAGCCCTGGACGAAATCGAGGCGGTCGGTGAATATTATCTTGTCGTCAGCCGCGAGAGCAATCTGTCTGACACCATAACCATTTATGCGGCGGTCAACGACGCCTCATGTACGGCTGAGGTTATTCAGGACCGGCTTCAGGCACGGCTGCGGGTGAAACCGTCGGTGGTGATCGATTCTCCGGAAGCGGTACGGCAACAGGTGTTCAACCCGAAATCGAGGAAACCGATCCGGTTCCGGGATAAACGACAGGGGATGAAGTAACCATGCAAACCTGCCCAAGCAAGATTCGTAACTTTGAATTCAGCCGGGAAGAAATCGAAGAGGCAGTAAGAGCTGACCGGCTCCTTTCTCTGGAGATCGAATTCAGCCTGCGCTGCAATTTTCGCTGCTCGTATTGCTACCAGCCGGAAAGCTCTGTGTTCGAACATGAACTGACGGAAGAAGAAATCCGGGATGTTATTCTCCAGGCCAAAGACCTTGGAGCCAGAAAAATCGTTATCCTCGGCGGCGAGCCGATGGTCTATCCCCACATTCTCGAAGTAATTGCCTTTATCCGGCAGCAGGGTCTCGATATCGAGATGTTTACCAACGGCTTTCAGATCACGGCTGCCGTGGCCGGGTATTTGTTCAACCATCAGGTCATGGTGGTCCTCAAGATGAATACTCATGATGAAAAGACCCAGGATATGCTGGCCGGGAAAAAGGGAGCCTACAAAATCATCCAGACTGCGTTTTTGCATTTGAAACAGGCAGGCTACCCCTCCGAAAAAGCTCCTCTGGCAGTCAGCACCATTATCTGCCGGCAGAATATCGATGATCTGGCAGGTATGTGGCAGTGGCTGCGAAATCAAAACATTATTCCCTATTTTGAAATGATTACTCCCCAGGGCAATGCCAGACAGAATGCATGGTTAGCGGTCGATTCAAAAAAAGTGTTTGACGTATTTCAGCAGATCGCCGACATCGACCGCCGTCAATATGGCCAGTGCTGGGACCCTCAGCCTCCTCTGGTCGGCAACAAGTGCCTGCGGCACCGGTTTTCCTGCCTGGTCAATTCGCAGGGGGATGTAATGCCCTGTGTCGGGGTGGGTATTCCTATCGGCAATATCCGGGAGCACAGGCTTTCCGATATCTTGCAGGGGAGTGAGGTTGTCCGGGACCTCAAAAACTTCCGTCACACCATCAAAGGCCCCTGCCGCAGGTGCGAAAAACTCGAGAGCTGCTACGGCTGCCGGGGGGCGGCCTATCAATTGACCGGAGATTATCTGGCCTCGGACCCCTTATGCTGGAAGAACGCCGACCGTCAGGATGAAATCGTTACCCTGCCGATATCGGCCCATGAGATTATCCCGCAGAAAGAACCGATGCGGGTCATCGATTCCCTGCTCAAATTGGGCGAGCGGACAGCGGAAGTTTCGGTAACTATCCGGGAAGATATGCCCGGGGTCGATGAAAACGGCATGATCGACCAGACCCTCTATCTTGAAATGATGGCCCAGGCCGTTGCAGCTCAAAAGGGATTCAAATACCTTGGCACATCTCAATCGCCGCCCGATGGATTTCTGCTGGGAGCCAGAAATCTGGAGATTCTGGGGAGTGCCTGTGTCGGCGATACCCTGACCGTGATGGTAACCCAGTCTGTCCAGTATGGTGATTTTGGGCTGGTACAGGGCACCGTGGTGCGGGGCGGTCAGGTGCTGGCACGAGGGGAGATAAAGGTCTGGCAAAATACCAGTCAGGAGGCAGTTGCTTGAAACAACAGGCAATAGTGTTCATGGTATGGTTTTTACTGTTCGGAATATGCCGCCTCAGTGAACCGGCAATGCAGGAAGCCGGTCGTCCGGATACGCCGCAAATCGTTACGATCCTGAAAAGGCTGGAAGGGAAAATGTCCGGCATAAAAACACTCAGGACCAGTTTCACTCAGGAGAAAAATCTCGCGGTTTTCGATCGCAAGCTCATCCTGAAAGGAACTATTTTTCTGCAAAAGCCTGATCTTTTCGCCTGGCATGTCAAAGATCCGGTCCGCTATTCCCTGCTCATAAAAGGCGGCGCAGTAACTCAATGGGATGAAGAGAGCGGGAAGGTCCAGCACATATCCCTGGCGAAGAATCCCGGATATCAAATTGTCACCCGGCAGTTGCAGGAATGGTTTTCCGGTACCTATACTTCACTGCTTGAGCACTACGAGGTGAGGGTCCTGAATCATGATCCGGTTTGCCTGAAGTTCGATCCCCGCAAAGATGCCCTGGCCAGTAAAGCCATTACCAGTGTCACCGTTACCTTCGATAAGGATGAGCGCTACATTCAAACAATCTCCATCCAGGAAAAGAATGGAGATGGCACCCTCCTTACCTTTACCGATACTCAGCTCAATATTCCCATCGATGCCAGGGCCTGGGAGGTGAAATAGGGTGTCTGACGGCTCTCTCTCACCTTCTCCCCGGATACAGAGAAGGAAATATCTGTTTCCTGGATTGATAGGGGTAATCATCCTTGCCTCGGCCCTTGGCCTGAGATCCATTTCCTTTGACAACAATGTGGAATCCATGCTTCCGGCAGATGAGGAAGTTGTTCGCTCCATCCGGTTTTTCAGAGAATCCGATCTTTCAGACAAGGTTTTCATCTCATTAGGCATAAAGTCTTCCGGCCATTCGACGAAGGAGCTCATTCAGGCCGTCGATCAATTAGCCGCTTCTCTCAGGTCCCCCCTGGTGACCGAGGTGATGACCGGAGTGTCGGAAACCGAGATGCTTAGTGAGATCGATACCCTGCTGACAGGTTTTCCCCAGTTGGCCAGTCAAAAAGACCTCTGCCGCATCGATCGGTTGCTAACCCCCCAGGGAGTCAAAGACAGCCTGGCCAGGGATTTTCAGCACCTTTTAACCCCTGCCAGCAGCTTCATGGTGCCCTTCATCCGCTCGGATCCTTTGGGGATAAAGGCCAGGGTACTGGGCAATCTCCGCACCCTTTATACCAGCCTGGGATATGAAGTCAATCTCGAAGACGGGCACTTTATCAGCAAGGATGGAAGGCATGCCCTGCTCATCCTGAAAACTCCGGTAGTCCTTACCGACGGATTCGGTTCCCGGAAATTGCACGCCTTCCTGCTTGACCGCCTGAAGTCTTTGCCCGACTTTGTCTTCGCAGACATCGTGGCCGGGCACCTTCACTCCATAAGTAATGAAGATGTCCTGAAAAGAGATGTTCGCATCATGACCATTATAGCCTCGGTCGCTTTTGTGCTCTTATTCCTGCTCCTGTTCCAGGATATCAGAGCGATTGCTGTCTTTGTACTGCCCATGGCCGCTGTTCTTGTCGCTACCAGCCTGTCGTCGATGATATTCGATAAGCTCTCCTATTTAGTCATCGGCATGGGAGGAGTTGTTGTCGGGTTTGTCATAGATTATGGCATTTATGTGTATACAGCGGTTATTCGCACCGGCGACAACTCTGCGGCTATTGTTAAAAAGATAGCCGGGCCGGTACTCACCGGGGCACTGACCACGGTGGCCATTTTTATCGCCTTCTTCTTCTCCCATGTTCAGGGGTATTATCAGTTGGCCGCTTTCTCGATTATCAGCATCACCCTGTGCATCCTGGGGTCTTTCTTTATCTTGCCGCATCTCCTTTGCGCTCACCATGACAGCAGGCTGTTAGCCGCAGTCAGAAGGAGCTCTCCTATCCGGCAGGTGGCCATATCGGATACCCGGAAAATTCTTTTCGGGGGAGTAATGATCATTGCCGCTCTCCTTCTCTGCTCGCGATTGACCTTCGATGCCGACATCAGACAGTTCGATGGAAGTGATCGGAAGATTTCCCAGACTGAGGAGAAATTTCATCATATCTGGGGAGGAAAGGATGCCCCGGCGGTTCTGGTCGTGCCGGGGGAAAATCTGGAAGAAGCCCTGGAGCGGAACGAGCAGGTCTATCACCAGGCAGCGGGCCGGATAGGCGAAGATAATATTTCAAGCCTGGCTTTGCTCTGGCCATCGAGAAAAACCCGGCAGGAGAATGCAAACCGATGGGTCCGTTTCTGGAAACAGGGAAGGGAAGAAAAATTGAGAAATCTTCTTTCCGAATACGGCCAGAAGTATCATTTCTCGAAGGATGCCTTTTCTCCCTTCTTCGAGAGCCTGTATACAGGAGCGATTGTGGGGGATTTTACCCCCTTGCAGCGATTAAGAGATCGTTTTATCATGGAAGGAAAGGAAGGCAAGGATGGCTTCAGGGTATTGTCCTTTTTCCCGGATAAAGATCACTATCTCTCATCGCTCAAGGCCATATGCAGCCGTTATCCGGGAACCTTTGTCGTGTCCCGGAAAAATCTTTCCCAGGCGCTTTCCCGGTCGGTCTTTTCCGAAACCGTTTATTTATCGGGCATTGCTGCCGTATTGGTTGCGGCCATAACCCTTCTTCTGCTGAAAAGCATCCGGCTGTCCATCCTGGCCCTTCTTCCCTCGGTCACGGGTATTGCGGTGGCTCTCGGCATCATGCCGCTTATGCGTTTACCCTTGAATGCGGCCAATATCATGGCTGCCATGATCGTGGCTGGCCTGACCAGCGATTATGGCATATTCATGGTCTATGCGTGCAAGTATCGATTAAATACCGGAACCCGGACAGCGATATCATTGTCGGCGATCACCACGCTGGTTGGTACCGCAGTATTGCTATTTGCCCGGCATCCGGTCCTGTTTTCAATCGGATTGACCCTGACGGCAGGGGTGTTCCCAGGATTCATCTCCTCGATGATGATTGTCCCTGCCCTGTATGCCCAATGGATTAAAGTGGAAAGGGAACCTTTGCCAGTATGCGGCCTCTGATAATTATCATGGTATTCTTTATGGGATTGCTCGTGGGCGGCTGCGCCCGGACTCCTTTTCAACCGGCGTTGTGCCTGCCGGTTAAAGGGCTCGATCCCCGGGCAGTCCGGGAACAGTTTTCCCGGCTGATTCCGGAAAAGTTTCAGCTTGTCAACACCATCGTTTTCACCTATGGTCAATACACCTTTTCTGCAATCGGGTATACGGATATCGATAGTCAAAAGAACGCCTTCACCGTGGCCGGTATCAATCCTCTGGGCGTAAAACTCTTTGAGCTTGCCGGTGACAGTCAGGGGGTCGAGTGCAGGTTTGCTCTCGAAGAGTTTGCCCGTCACGGGAACTTTGCTCAGGCCGTAGCCGACGATATCAGGAGGATATATTTTGACCGCCTTCCCTCTCCCGAAGCCAGGGTGCGAAAAAAGAAATACCGGATCATCTTCCGGCAGCCGGGTACAGAAGGCACTCTGGAGTATGTTTTTGCCGGGGCCGATAACCTGCTGGTTGAAAAGAATTGTTATCAGGAGAATAATCGCCTGTGGAGTATTTCCTATTATGAATACCAGCAAAAAGACGGGAAATTCCATCCAACCGGCATTATTCTTAACAATCATCACTATCATTATCGGTTAACTCTCCGATTAAAGGAAATCCGGTCGTGAATAGACTGAGCGATGAAATTGAACACAGCATGTTTGGCCTGCGGGAGGGCTCCGAAGGCGTTATTGAAGCGCATTTTTCGTTTCCGCCGGAGTTCATCGGTTTTCAGGGCCACTTTCCCGGAAAGCCCATTCTTCCGGGTGTATGCAAAATTCAGGCAACCCTGCTGATTCTCAAGACCTGGAAAAGGAAAAAGGTTGCTCTGAAGGAAATCGTTCTGGCAAAGTTTTTTTCTCCCGTTACCTGCGGCCAGGAAGTGGTCTTTACCTGCCGGGAATGTAAGAGCGGTGGCAGCCGGGAAACCCTGATAAAGGCCCTGGTAGAGAGTGAAGGGAAAAAAGTTGCCGAGCTGCATCTGAAAGTAGTTATTTCTCCTGAGGAGGGGGGCTCATGCATCGCAGAATGAAATGCTATTTCGAGCGTGTTGCCGGAGCACCTGACCCTCTGGTGTTTCGCCTGAAAAGACGGGTGAGGTTCAGCGAGGTTGACGTTATGGGGATAAGCTGGCACGGGAGATACCCGGTGTACTTCGAGGAAGGATCGGCTGAGCTTGGCAGGCGCTGCGGCCTTTCCTATCAGGATTTCTATGAGGCAAACATCCGGGCCCCGATTGTGCAATTGCATATCGATTATCACCGCCCCCTGTACCTCGATGAGGAATTTACCATCGTGGCCTCGTACCTGTGGAGCGAAGGTGCCCGGCTGAATACTGAATACTCGCTGATCAAACAGGAGGGGAGCGTCGCTGCAAGCGGCTATACCGTCCAGATGTTTATCGACAGCGTCAGCCAGGAGCCGTATCTCATTTCCCCGGACCTTCTTGAGCGGTTCCGCAGACGATGGCAGGCAGGAGAATTTGCATGCCTCACCTGAAAGCACTGGCCGTGGCCAGTGATCTGGTCACTCCCTACGGATGGGGCATTGAAGCCTGCTGGCAGGGGCTTTTGTCCGGCAAGACCGCCATCCGGCCCCTGGAACGCTTTTCCACCGGGCACTTATTGACCGGCAAAGCAGCCACCATACCGGGCCTGAAGGTAATAAGCCCGGATGAATCACTGGTAATGCAGATGCTGACTCCTCTTCTGAGAAAGGCATCCGGCCTTATTCCTGCGGACGCTCTGGTGATACTGGCAACCACCACCGGAGAGATAGACTTTCTGGAACGGTCGGTTATCGAGGGAAGGGCATCGGCCGGGGAGAGCCGTTTGGATTGCCTGCTCGGTAAAGTGGTGCAATTGGCCGGATCAGCCAGACCGGGAATAATCATTTCGGCAGCCTGTGTTTCGTCGAGTACCGCCATTGCCCGGGCAGCCTCCCAGATCCGGGATGGTGTGGATGATTGCCTGCTCGTTGTGGCCTGTGACAGTGTGAGTGAGTTTGTCATGGCCGGGTTCTCCACCCTGATGGCCCTGGACAAAGACATGGCCCGGCCCTTTGACCAAAACAGAGGAGGCTTGAGCCTCGGTGAGGCAGCCGGATTTATCTTACTGATGAGCGAAGAGCGGGCCATGCGGGAAAACCGGCCGGTTATCGGAGAAATCGCCGGTTGGGGATTGACCAGTGATGCCAACCATATGACCGGACCTTCGCGGGATGGCCGCGGGCTGGCCCTGGCTGTTGAAAAAGCCCTCCGGTCAGCCGGGCTCCCTGACGATAGTGTGGGATCCATAGCTGCACATGGTACGGGAACGGTGTATAATGACGCTATGGAGATGAAAGCCTTCAAAAGGATTTTTACAAATCAGGCCATTCCGACTTACTCCATCAAAGGCGGAACAGGACATACCCTGGGAGCCGCAGGTCTGGTGGAAGCGATTGTCGCATTTCGGTCCTTGCAGGAAAAGGTTATCCCCCCTACGGTAAATATGCGCTGCGTCGATGAAGAAGCCAAAGGCTGGGTTTCCCCGCAGCCGCAGCCGTTCAACGGGCAGGTAACGGTTTCCACCAACTCCGGATTCGGAGGCTTGAATGCCGCCCTGGTGCTTAAAGTATAATGTGAAGTGATATAAATTAACGGAGTAAGAATGGAGTAACATGGAGTAACCATGATTAAGGAACTGAGGTTAATAAACTGGAAAAGCTTCGAAGACGCAACACTTCACATCGATCCGCTCACTGTCATTATCGGGGCTAACGCAAGCGGAAAATCCAATGCCCTTGACGCTCTTCTGTTTCTTCAGCGGATAGCCTTTGGCCGCTCCATTACGGCGACAATCGCTGGAGATACCGAATTGTCCAATATTCGAGGTGGCATTGAGTGGGTGGTTAGAAAACCGGAAACAAGTTTTGGTCTGGAAGTTCTGGTTCAAGACCCAAGGCAAGAAACAATCGAATACCGGTACACGATCAAGATTGCCGCCAATAGCGTGCGTGCAGAGTTGGCAAGCGAGTCGCTCGTGCGAATGAAATATAGACCTTACAGCTCAACACCAATTGAACAGAAACTCTATTACACAAACCTGGAAGACACTTCCGCTGCGGCCATTCCAACCTACTTTTCTTCTGGAAAACAGGGGAGAGGAAAGCGGATCGATCTGAACCGGGCTTATAGCATTCTCAGCCAGATGGAAACACAGAGCTTTCGCAAAGAGGTGTCTGAAGGAGCACGACTGGTTCAGGAAAATTTTCAGCGCATCTTCATTTTAGATCCCATTCCGAGTCACATGCGCAACTACTCGCCCTTTTCCGACAAGCTCAAGTCTGATGGCGCAAACATTGCCGGTGTACTTGCGGCCCTCCCGAAAGAGCGGAAGGAAGAAGTGGAAGTCATCCTGACCAGCTACCTGAAACAAATGCCTGAGCGGGATATCAAACGGGTCTGGACAGAACCTGTCGGCAAATTTGAGACCGACGCCATGCTTTATTGTGAGGAAGGATGGCCGGGTTCCAGAGAACAAGATACTGTTGACGCCAGGGGCATGTCCGACGGGACATTGCGCTATCTGGCTATCATCACTGCTTTGCTGACTCGTGAAGAAAATAGCTTGCTGGTCGTAGAGGAAGTAGATAACGGACTGCATCCGTCGCGTGCCCATATCCTGGTGAAAATGCTTCAAGAGCTGGGGAATCAGCGAAACATCGATGTTATTGTAACCACGCATAACCCGGCACTGCTGGATGCGTTGGGCAACCGTATGGTGCCGTTTATTACGGTAGCTCACCGCGATATGTCTACCGGTGCCAGCACATTCACCCTGCTGGAAGAAATCGAGCAACTTCCAAAATTAATGGCTTCAGGTACTATCGGTAGACTCACCACGGAAGGTAAGATCGAGGCTGCCCTGAAAAGCGCAGGAAGAAGGGGCAGGTGAATGAAAAAAGTGCTGATTATCGATACCAGCGTTCTTTGCGTCTGGCTGCGGGTGCCGGGTATGGAATCTTGTGGACCTGATGAAGACCAATGGGATTGGGATCGTGTTGAGAAAAAAATCGACGATGAAAACCAGAACCATTCGATTTTTGTTTTGCCGCTGGCAACTATTATCGAAACCGGCAACCATATCAGTCGGGCAAAGCATAACCGCAGAGAGTGCGGGGTAGTGCTGGCCGATCTCATGAGCAAAAGTGCAGACCAGAAATCTCCCTGGGCGGCGTTTTCCGATCAAGCCGCACTTTGGACTTCTGATAAGCTTAAAGAGCTGGCGAATACTTGGCCTGATCTGGCTGCCCAAAAACTTTCTCTTGGGGACGTTACAATAAAAGATGTGGCGGAATACTATGCCCAAAGTGGGTATGAAGTAGAAATCCTGACTGGGGACAAGGGGCTTAAGGCATATCAGCCGATAGCAAAAGCTATGGTTCCTCGACGAAGGCAAAAACGGTGAGGGAGAGAGGGATGCAGTGTGGGTGGGTGCGTATTAATCATGGATACCAGGGGTTTTTATATAAGGGAAAAAACAATTAATTCAAACTCTCGAAAAGGTTGCATTGGCTTTAGGCAAGAGGTTGAAAATAGAGTTAACATAAACAGGTAAAATATCCCCCATTTCTCTCGATCGAGAGGAGGACGGTAACAACCATCACCCCCACCCAGCATCCCCCCTCAAGGGGGAGGGAGAAGAGTGGATGTCTTTCCTCAAGGGGGATAATGGATGCTCCTATACAAGACGAAGAAGAATCGGCGAACGAGCAGTCATGATTGACATTCCCGGTATCGGCTGGATTACAGCGAAAGAATACGGCTGCGTGGCCCAAAATATAAGCCGGACGCTCCCTCCAATGAAATCGATACACGGCCAGTTGTCGAATGAGGGCATATTTTTGTATCCGGTAAAATATTTTGGCAGATTCGACGCGGTTTCCAAAATGACGTGCTGTGCCATAGCCCTGGCTCTGCATGATGCCGGATTGGTCTATTCCGAAGATCGGAAGCAGGACATGGGCATTGTCGGGACCAATGAGCGGGGCTCCCTGGAATCGAACATCAGCTATTTCCAGGATTACGTAGAATCAGGCAGGACATTGGCACGGGGAAATCTCTTTCTCTATACCCTCTCCTCAAGCCCGTTAGCTGAAGCAGCAATCTATTTTGGCTGTCAGGGGCCGGTATTGTACCTGGGCTTTCAGCGCCAGGATATCTCTTCGCTGCTGTCGTGTGCAGGGCACATGCTCTGCAGTGAAGGAGTTTCAGGGATGCTGGCAGTAGCGGCGGATGAAGAAGAGGCTGTCTGTTTTTGTATGCAGCCAAAAGAAGCGGATCCGATGAGAAGGGGGTTCGGATTTGAGAACATCAAGGATATAGTAGAAAAAACAACCAATATAAATCAAGTAATAGATAGAGCACGGTGGCTTTCCCGCTCATGAAATCTATACTATAACGGCAGGTAGGAACAGAGTGAAAATAAAGCTGATTTATCCGAAATGGCCAAAATTAAGCAACCAGACGGAGTTTAATTTACCGCCTCATGGGCCGGTGTGTCTGGCGGCGGCAGTGAGTGATGACATAGAGATTTCCTTTTGTGACGAACATGTGGAACCCCTGGATTACACCGATAACGATGCAGACCTGATAGCCCTGTCTGTCATGCTGACCTGTCAGATCCCCCGCGCTTTCGAGATAGCTGACTGGTACCGTGCGCAGGGCAGGCCGGTTATCTTTGGCGGCATTGCTGCCATGCTTCATTCCGAGGAAGCAATCTCCCATGCCGATGCTGTCTTCTTAGGTGAGGCAGAGGGTCATTTTAACCAGGTGATTGAAGATTTCCGTCGCGGCGAGTTGAAAAAGGTGTATGATTTTCTCTCGGATCACCCTGATACGGCATTGATAGGAACTGCCCGGCGCGATATTCTGAAACGGGAGCGGTATAATTTCCGGGGCATCCAGATGGTTGACCTGGTACATGCCTCGCGGGGATGCCGGTTTAATTGCTTTCCCTGCTGCACGCCGTATCTGGGTGGCCGGAAATTCAGGCCGCGCCCTCTTGAGGCCGTGGTCAGGGAATTAGAAAGTATCGATAACAACCGTTTGTTCTTTGTTGATAATTCGCTGGCCCAGGATGACGAATGGGAAAAGGCCCTGTTCAAGGCCATTGCACCCTTGCGGAAGAAATGGATATCTCACCCGATCAAGGACGACGATGAAATCCTGGATCTGGCCGTACAGGCTGGCTGCTGGTATGTGTATCAGGCCATTGTGGATACCTCGGACCACATTCGCCGGAGAGTCCAGCGATTGAAAGAGCGCGGGATCGGAGTCGAGGGAACGATTATCCTGGGGCTGGATTCCCATGACGAAGATTCCATTAAGCGTCTGGTGGATTTTCTCCTCGAGATCAATCTGGACCTGGCCGAATTCACTATTCTTACTCCCTTTCCCCATACTCCGATCAGGGATCAGTTAGCAAGGGAAAACAGGATACTCCACAATGACTGGAGCCGGTACACTACCGGGGAGGTCGTCTTTCAACCGGCCAGAATGAGCATCAGCTCACTCCAGCGCATGTATGAATATGCCTGGGAGACTTTTTACAGCAACGTAAGCCAGGAAATGCAGATGGCGAAATTATTCCTGAAGGTCATCGAAAAAGAAAAACTCGATGGAACCTATAAGCGGGTCCCGTTGAGCTCCAATCGCTCGTGGTCTTCATCCGGGAGGGAAAACGCAAGATCATGAAGATACTGCTTGTTTCATCGAATGTTGCCGAAACACCCTATCCTGTCTATCCTCTCGGATTGAGCATGATCGCGGCAGCTCTCAGGAAGGCCGGGCATGGGGTGCGCCAGTTCGACTTTCTCCAGAATGGCCAGTCACTGGATGCCCTGGCCAATGCCATAGGTGATTATTCTCCTGATCTCATCGGCATATCGATCCGCAATATCGATAATGTAAATCTTCTGCATGAACAAAGGTACATCAGCATTGTCAAGGGCATTGTCCACAGCATCCGCCAGCAGACCGATGCCCCCATCCTGCTTGGAGGCGCAGGTTTTTCCCTTCTGCCGCAGGAGATTCTCTCTGAAGCAGGCGCAGATTATGGGATTATCGGCGAAGGGGAATCCCTGGCAGTTGATTTCGTGAATAAAATCGCTCAGGGGATATACCCCAAGGATCGGCTTTTACGGTCCCCGTCCAGCCTGCGGGGAGAAGATATCCCTTCCGCCGATTACGATTCCGGTCTTATGGGATTTTACTCTCAGAGCGGCTCCATGGCTGGTGTCCAGACGAAACGGGGATGCTCACACAAATGTGTGTACTGCTCGTATCCTTTCCTGGAGGGATCGGTGATCCGCTGCCGTGATCCGAAGGCAGTGGTAGACGATATCCAGACCTTGATAAATGAGCATAAGATCCGGTACATCTTCTTCACTGATTCGGCCTTTAATGATCCCCAGAAACATTACCTTTCGGTGATCCGGGAGATGGAGAAAAGAAGGGTTTCTATTCCCTGGACCGCCTTTTTTACCCCGAAGGGGATGGATGAGGAGGATGTAGCCCTGATGAAACAGACCGGGCTCAGGGCAGCGGAAATCGGAGCTGACGCGGCTTCGGACACTACCCTGCGAATGCTTGGCAAGTCCTTCTTATTTAACGACATTGTAGCCTGCAACGATCTGTTTGCCCGGCACGGGGTAGCTACCGCCCACTACTTCATGTTCGGCTGTCCCGGTGAAACCAAAGAGACAGTCAGGGAAGGGATCGAGAACATCAAGAGCCTGCAAGGGACGGTTTCCTTTATTTTCATGGGCATCCGCATCCTTCCTGATACGGCGCTTGCCGATAGAGCCCGCAGGGAGGGTTTGCTCGCTGCCGGGCAGAACCTGCTCGAACCGCTCTATTACCTTGCTCCGGGGATCGAGAGAAAGTGGCTGGAAGAGACCCTGACCCGTGCTTTTTCCGGCCTCCGGCACTGCATCTTTCCTCCTGACTCCCTTGACGCCACGGTACATTTCCTTCATCAAATGGGTCATGTCGGATCGCTCTGGGATATGCTGATTCCGGGTAAGGACCGGACATACCGAAGGAGACATGGAAAATAAAGCCGCTCTTTCAACAGAACATATCTGGTGTGTTATCCCCGTATTCAATAATAAAGATACGGTCAAACGCATAGCCCTGGACTGTCGCTCCTATCTATCGCGGATCGTGGTGGTCGATGATGGCAGTACGGACGTCGATGTTTCCTCCTTATTGAGCGGCAGTGACATTACCGTGCTCAGACACGAAAAAAACCGGGGCAAGGGGGAAGCGATCCTGACTGCCTTGAAGTATATCGATTCTCAGGGGGGGCGATTCATGATTACCATTGATGCGGATGGTCAGCATTACCCCCGGGATATCGAAAGGTTTATCCCCCTGCTCCAGGATGATGAAGGGGTGGTGGTGATAGGATGCAGAAAATTTCTCCCCCGGACGTCGGGCTCGCTGACGGATGGAGAGCACATCCCCCGCACGAGCCGCTTTGGGAGAAAGGTGGCCAATTTCTGGCTGCGTCTTGAGACCGGTATTTCGTGTGACGACTGCCAGAGCGGATTTCGTGCCTACCCGGTGCGGCCCCTCACCAGACTGGCCCTGAAAGGGGCCCATTACGATTTTGAAACCGAGATCCTGGCCAAGGCAGTCTGGGCCGGGTTACGCCTTGTTCCGGTTGATATCGATGTCTGGTACCCTGAGCCCCATATGCGGGTTTCAAGCTTTCGACCACTGGTGGACAATCTCCGTATCTCCTGGATGCATGCCCGGCTGGTTGCCAGAAGGCTCCTGCCGGTCCCTGACCGGAAACTCGTTACTGCCGGGGAAAAACGCTTCGAGATCGGGATGCTCCTTCATCCAATAAAAATGCTCAAAATGCTGCTCAAGGAAAACGCGACTCCTGCCGGACTGGCAGTGTCCGCCGCAGTCGGGATGTTTTTAGCTGTCCTGCCGCTTGTTTCACTTCACACCCCCCTGATTATCTATGTATCTGTCCGGCTCCATTTGAATAAGATAATGGCCATAAATATCCAGCACCTGGCCATGCCTCCCTTTATACCCGCGGCCTGTATCGAACTGGGATATTACCTGCGCTATGGTCATTGGCTGACCGATATTTCCCCGCAGGTAATCTTCGGCCAGTTGGCCGCGCGGCTCTGGGAATGGGTATTGGGGTCTCTCATTATCGCTCCGGTTGCAGCAGTCATCGTGGGCTTGGTGGTATTCATCATTGCCACCGCGCTCCAAAGGAAAGCCTCCTCGTATGGACCAGGAAAAACCGTCCCGGAAAATTGAAGCCAGAAAAAGGGGAAACACACTCGGCTTCTGGTTCTTCAAGGCCCTCCTGCACCTTTTCGGGCTCCACGGGGCCTATGGCCTCTTATATGTGGTCTGCCTGTATTACCTGATTTTTGATACATCAGCCGTCTCCGCTTCCCGGGCCTATGTAAAAAGAAAATTCCCTGACTGCGGCTTTTTCAAAAAGTACCTCCATACCTATCGGCTGTTTGTAAGCCAGGGCAAGCAACTCATTGATCTTTATGCTATTCTAGCCAAAGAGAAGGAGTTTGATATCCGGTTGCAGGGATACGATGATTTTGTATCTTTGGTTCGCGGATCCCGGCAGGGAATAATTTTGCTGACAGCCCATGTTGGTAACTGGCAACTGGCTATGACCGCTCTGGGAGAGCTGAAGAAAGAAGTTTACCTTCTCATGCGTCCGGAAGATAATCAGGCAGTGAAAAATTTTCTCCATATCGGCAGGGAAGCCGGGCACCTGAAAATCATTTCTCCTGAGCAGGACCTTGGGGGCGTTGTCAAGGTCATCGATGTCCTGAAGCAGGGCCATATCGTATCGATCATGGGCGATCGAAGCTATGGATCCAGGACGATCGATGTTTCCTTTCTGGAGGAGAGTGCAGGGTTCCCCTACGGTGCCTTCAGTATCGCGGCTGCCGTTGAATGCCCCATCGTGGTTTTATTATCCGTGAAAACAGATGATAATACGTATGTCATCGATGTATCGAACGTGCTCTATCCCCGGTATGAGAGCGGCCAGAACAAGTCCCGGCAATTGCAGACCTGGGTACAGCACTATGCCACCATCCTTGAGACCTATGTAAACCGCTACCCCTACCAATGCTTTTTATTCCACGATATCTGGCGGAAGAGATATGACAGCATCGATCCGGGGCTGACTACCTTAAAAGTGTAAGTATAGTGAAAATTGCTCCTGTATAGGCAATCAAAAGACCGGCAACCCAACCGACAATCCATTTAATTGTGCTGGATTTTGCTCTTTCCACTTCCAACCTGACCGATTCTATTTCCAGTCTGACCGATTCTATTTCCTTGCTTAACTCCAGCCTGAGTGATTCTATTTCCTTGCTTAACTCCAGCCTGAGTGATTCTATTTCCTTGTTCAACTTAAGTTCTACTTCTTTTATATGTGCAGTCAATTTAAGCTCAGTCTCTTTCAGATCCTCTTTTGTCGACAGTATATGTGCAGTCAATTTAAGCTCAATCTCTTTCAGATCCTCTTTTGTTGACAGCTCCCGTCTATGGTCACTTATTAAGGTTTCAATATCTTTTACTATAGTCTGAGCCTCTTCTTTGCTGAAGGCCTTTGAGAAGATATTGAATAATTCCATCACCTCTATGCTCATCTTGTGGCCGCCTTTATAGTCATTTCTTCCAGGTATTTATTTAAATCTTCCCGGTAAATTTTGATAGTTATGTATGTATTTAACGCTTCTTATAAAAATTATAGCCTATTTATTTCCCTGTCAAGCAAAAATTTCGCCATGCCGAATCTGCCTGCAATTTTCTCTATCTGGTGTTCCGACTAATTGCTCTTTTCCTGATGCTCTCTGATATAGTCAGCTATTGTTTTTACTGAAACAAAGACTTCCCTGGCTACGTTCCTGTTCTTGATTTCCAGGTGATAATTTTTTTTCAGGATTGCAGCTAATTCGACGGCATCAAGAGAATCGAGCCCCAGGCCCTCGCCAAAAATAGGCGTGTTGTCATCCAATTCTTCCGGTTGGATATTTTTAATCTGAAGTTCTGACACTATCAATTCTTTCAGTTTGTCTTCTAGTCTCATAATGGTTCCAATAATTATGGTATTCGGTGGAGCCCAAGCCCACCCTGCATTCGCCTGCTATGTTTTAGCCACTGCACAGGATAATGCCTTGCGCCACTGACTACTGACCACGTCACTCCCGCTGCCATATGTAATAGCCGAAGGATATTACTATAGTAACGACAAAAAAGCCGAGAAGCCGCCCGACGTTGGGCAGCACGGAGGTCAGGCTGCCGTGCCGGAGGAAGACATCAAGGAAAGCATTCAGGCCCCAGGCCAGGGGTGAGATGGTGCTCAGTTTTTGCATGAACTCCGGCATTGCGTATACCGGCACCATGACTCCGCCCAGGGCAGCGGCAATAATGATGATAACCGCGCCGAAGGTTGATGCCTGCTGCTGGCTTCGCATGATCGTCCCGATTGCCAGCCCGAAACCTATGGCTGCAAGAGCGGCAGCCGTAGCCACCAGCATCAGGGCCGGATAGTTGCTGCCGATTTCCAGTTTCGGGGAGCCGAAAAGGGGAAGTATCTTGAATCCCACAAACAGCATCAGCAAAAACTGGGACAGGCATACCAGCAGGTATACAATCACCTTGGCCAGTAAGACCGTAAAGTAGCTGACCGGAGCGACCATTATCCTCTTCAGGATACCCTGCTGCCGCTCGTTGATAAGATAGCCGGACAAGGGGACAACGATAAAAAACATGGCAAACATGGTCCAGGCCGGTACATTCTGCTGGGTTGAGGTCGGCAGCATGCCTTTTTTCGGATCAAATATAAACTCCTCCTTGATTTCAACCAGAATCCCGTCATATTTCGAGAAACTGGATGCAGAAAGCCGGTTGACTAACGTGCCTGCGCCCGATCCGCTGGTGCTGGACAGGCTGTTCAGAATAGTTTCCATCTCGGTCATGATTATGCTGCGGCTCAGGGCATTCATGATCGTCTCTCTGAACAGCTCAGGGAGGGCGGGGTCCAGCATGACCTGTACTCTGGCCAGGGCCTGTTCCCGCAATTTGTCCAATGAGATCTGCGGCTGCGGTGGAGAAAGGCCCGGCGGATAGGTGCCAGCCGGGACAAGGCTGCTCATGAGTTTTCCGGCCAGGGTATCGAAGCTGCGGGAAGTACCCTGCGGGATAAAGATACACACTTTGAAATCGCCGCGGGCGAGGGCTCGTTTTGCCTCCTCCAGCGTGGGTATCCGACTTCCACCATGAGTATGGACCTGAAAACTTCCTGACTGGCGGAGTCTTTCCTCGATTGTTTCGCTGAGGGACCCTGTGTCCTGATTCACCAGGAGGAGTTTGAGAGTCGGGTTTTGGGTCGCTTTCAGGGCGGTGTCATGTACGAGCGAAATAACCAGCACCAGAGCGGTAGGCATGAGAAAGAGCACTGCCAGGCCGGCTTTGTCTCTCAGTAAAAGGAGGATATCCTTCCTGGCGATGGACAAAAGTTTCAGCATGATTCTTTAGTCTCTCAATTTCCTGCCGGTTAAATGCAGAAACAACTGTTCGAGGTTCTCATATCCCGCGTCCCGGTGAAGTAATTCATAAGGGGTACCCTGATCCAGGATCCGGCCCTGATCGATAATGGCTATTCGCGAGCATAATTGTCTGACTTCTTCGATGTAATGCGTAGTATAAATCATGGTTACTCCACTCCGGTTAACGGAGGACAGGATTTCGAGGATGCGATACCTCGACTGGGTATCGATGCCGAGGGTCGGCTCGTCCAGGATAATAATATCCGGCTCATGAATCATGCCGATGGTTAAGTTGGTAAGCCGCTTCATCCCTCCGGAAAAGGTACAAACCCGGCAATCAGCCTTTTTCCCCAGCCCCGTAATGTCCAGGCAGGTATCAATTCTCTTCTTCAGCTCTTTTCCCTGCAAACCATACAGGTACCCGAACAGTTTCAGATTTTCCCTGGCCGTGAGTTCCTCATACAGGGCGATATCCTGGGTCACCAGACCGAGCCGCTTTTTTATCTGTTTGGCATGACGCAGGATATTTCTGCCGAAAATATCCACCCTTCCCTGGTCAGGCTTCAATATTCCACATAAAATGGAAATAAGCGTTGTTTTTCCTGCACCATTCGGCCCCAGTAACCCAAGAGATTCACCTTGGTGAATCGACAGGCAGATACTGTCCAAAACCGGAGAGCTTTGAGAGGGGTACCTTTTGCTCAGGCTATCGACAGTTATGATCGGTTTGTTGGCGTCATCCATGATGGTTTTTCAGTAACCGGGTGGTAATGTTCTTTCTCAGCTCCTGGAAGATCGCCTTTTCACGGTCAGCGCAATCGAGCAGAATGTCCGAAGCAACAGTCAGAGTATCGTTTTTTCCGGCCCGCTCCTTGCAAATCCTTGAGGCCAGGAGCGCAAATTCCCTCCACCTGTCCCCTGTTTCTGTCATTTCTCCTGACATTTTCAGCAGGAATTCGGCTTGTGCCGGGAGAACATCAGCGGCTTTCTGGAGAAAGGCTCCGAAGATAAAACGAAACCCGGCCCCACCCGTACCGATTTCCTCCTGCATCCGAATGACCTGGGCCAGATACAGAATGGCCTTTCTGTCTCCGAGTTTCTCAGGCCAGGAGGGTATTTGTCTGGCCAGATACCGTATGCCGTACACACCGCCCAAAGGGGGAGGGGACATCAGCATCATAAAGCAGGTCCTGCGGATCCCTTTGACAACTGCCCTGGCGATATGATGAGGCTGGGTTGAGCAGCCGGTTATGTAGTACATCTTCCCCTGGGGAGCGAAGGCACCCCTGGCAAACCGGGCTTTTTGCAGAGAGCGGGGAGAAATGGTAACTGGATGGTCGAGCGTCGGATCACTGATCAGATATTCCCCCTTCTCTTTGCCATAGACAATAATGTTATGCCCATTAAAGTGGAACCGGAGCGCATCCGGGAAAAAAGGCAGCCAATATACTCCTACCTGTAAACCAACCGGAATGTTCTCTTCCAGGGCCTGATCGAGCGCTGTCATGGCTTTTTCCTGATTGCGAAAGCGGCGCACCCGGACCCTGACCTTGAGCATGCTGGCAACCCGGTTAAAGATCGATCCGGGCATCACCCGGAAGGTAGTCAGAGGAATGCCGTCAAGCCTGATAAAAGGCAGGTAGGCAAAAAACAGTCCCGCGCCGATTCCAAAAGCCAGCGGCTCGTCAATATCAAGGCCGCTATGCTGCAACAGGTTGGCCGTAACTCCCGTTTCACAATGAGCGCTCTGTAAGTGATGAAAATTTATGGTCAATAATGTTTGCCCCTTTTCTTTCCACCTAAGTACACGGCACATTAAATACGCGGCCGGTTAAAGCCGCCCATTCACTCCCTATCCCCCCTGTGGGGGGAGAGAGCTGGGGTGAAGGGGCGTCGTTGAACCAAACCGGCCGGGTAATTCCCGCGTCGTGTACTAAGAGCCCTGTTCGGTGTCTTTCATTCTCAGAGACATGGCTTTCTTGCTGATTTCTTCTATGGATAAGTCTTCATCGAGACCTTGACGCCACTTTGTATAATCAAAAGGTTCCCTCTGAATAAGGGCTATGAATCTCTCTGCTTCAACATCACCAAGATGTTCTGCCAGAACTTTTAGCCCTTTCATTCTGATTTCTGTATCGGTCATCATGATAAAGCCTCCTTTATGAAGCCGATCGGATCATTGACTCTAATATCATCTATATGCATTGCACAGCGCAAGATCTTATCATCAGTGGTCAGGAAATAATCGCATTTGGCGATAATGGCACAAGAGACATGTAAACAATCAATCTTTTGAAGCCCTTTCTTTTTCAGGAAATTAGCGGTTCCAATCAATTCCGGGCTTTCTTGAATATCCACAAGGGCGTATTTCCTCCAGCCATTAATCCGATCTTTCCGCTCCTGATATGGATTCTTCCCATTCTCGTAATCCAGAATGTATGACCAAGCCAACTGGAAATGCCCTGAACGGATTTCTTCCTGAATCTTCAATTTTGCCTCTGACTCAAGCCGTATTCTGATTTGAGACTGATCGTCAAATGGCCGATTGCAGCAATTATCAAGATAGATTCTCATTTGCCTTCCTCCAGCCTGGCTACCTCCAGGTAACTCGCTGAACTTTGCCGAGATCTTCTATCGGAATATCAAAAACATCCGCGTAAAGTTTCATTTCCCGGCTGCTCAGCTTCCTGAATCCTTCCGGGCTGAGATGCTGCTTTATTTTCCGTTTGGGGATATGGGTGTATTGAGAGAGAAGGTCAATGTCCATTTGGTGTCGAACCATATGCATGGCCAGGGGACTCACATCACCTCTCTCTACCTGCTTCCTGACCTCTTCCGCTTCCTGCCGGATTTTCTGCCAGGCCAGTTTATTGGCGATATTGGCAGGCTCCCACCCTGCACTGGGTACTTGAACGTATTTTCCATCCTTGTCAACAGCATAGCTGACTTCATGCCAGGGACCAAGCAGGCTCTTATCCTGGGGAACATCTTCTTTTCGCATGAATTACCCCCCTGCAGTTACTTTCATCATACAGCGGTTAAGAGCATATAACAAATAGAAAATCGTCCGCTTTCGGGTATGAAGCACAGGAGCTTCTGACCTTTTTGTATTTTTTGTGAATGGAAAAGCTCATCGAGAATAATGTAGATGGAGGCAGCCCCGGTATTCCCCTTGGTGTGAAGGTTGGTGAACCATTTCTCCAGGGGGATTTCAAAGCCGATACTCTTCAGCCGAAGGTAAAAGTCGTTCTTGAAGAACTCAGATGAATAGTGAGGCAGGAACCAGTCTACATCCGATGCGGAAAGATTATGTTTCCGGATGATGATGGGCACGGTACGATCCACTGCTGTCTTGACGATTTCCCGGTTTAAAAGCTTTACATCCTGATGAATGGCAAAACAGTTATTATCCATCGCTTCCTGCAGGGAATCGAATCCTCGCCAGCCTTGGAGTATACCATTTTCATGTTTTACGGCACCGGCATACATACAGGTCTCCAGCTCATTGGCAAATGATACCTGCTCGATCCAGTCAATGCGCAGCGATAGCCGGTTATCTGCCGGTCTGGACTCCAGGAACGCTGCCCCGGCCCCATCGGAGAGCATCCATTTTAAAAACTCTGCGTTGAAGCCGAGGATAGGGCTGTCTTCCGGGGTGGTTTCCGGGCTGGTGGTGCCGGGGTTTGGGTGCCGCTGCATGCGAAAAAGGGTGGAGGCTGCTTCCGAGCCTGTGGTCACGGCATTTCTGCTCATCCCGGCAGCTATGCTGGCAAAGCCGAATTTCATGGCTGTCATACCGGAAATGCAGATACCCGAAGTGCTGACCACTTCACAGGGGGGATTCCCTAATTCTCCATGAACCATGGAGGCATGTCCCGGCATGAGTTGGTCAGGAGTGGAGGTGCCGCAGCATAAGCACTCGATGTCATGCAGGGAAAAGTGAGCGGAGGGCCTGAGCCTTCGCACTGCTTCGGCTGTCATTTGTGCATTGGTATGCGTGATCTCTCCCGATCGGCGGTCAATGGCATAGTAGCGGGTTTTTATACCGTTGTTGCGAAGAACGGTACGCCGTATGCGAGACGAGATACCTGAAGCCCTTCCCATAATCGACTCTATCTCATCATTGGTAACAGGCTCGTTCGGCAGAAAAGCAGCAAGATCAGTTATGTAAACTTCCATATTTACAGAATTCCCTTCATACCGTTGCCCTGGAGTGAAATCGCATGGCCAGTTCAGTCAAAGATTGATAAAATTCCTTCTCAGGAAGTCTGGTTGGTGTCACTGCATTGGTCAAAGTATAGTAGTCTAAATCGTGAATAACGATTTTATCCTTCATGGATTGATATAAAGGTGTGCCCGGCAGCGGGGTGAGTACGGTAAATACCGGGAGCTGAATGGTATTTTCCTCGATAAAGCGGGCCAGGGTCTGAAAGTCTTTTTCATTATAGTCCGGAGAGATAATAAAATCCCCGATTATGGATATTTCCAGGTCATGGAGTATGCTGATTGCTTCCCGGACGATGTCAGCGGTATTTTTCTTGCCCCATTTTGCCAGAAGGGTGTTGTTAATCTCCTCAAAACCAACGATAACTGCGCGCAGACCGGCATTTTTCCAGAGGTGAAAAAGCTCCCGATGATTCACCACGGTATCGGCACAGGCATCGATCATGAAATGCTTCTGGAGGTCGGCCTCAAGAAGAGCATGGCCAAGCTCGTGTGCCCTTTTCACATCGCCAAACGTGTTGGCATCGACCAGGCGAATGACCGGAGTGGTGCCGAGAAGCTTAATATCTCTGATTACACAATCGGGAGAACAGGTAAGATACCGTTTTCCTGTCAGATTGGCAATGGAGCAGAAGGAGCAGGAATTCGGGCAGCCAAAAGCCGTGGCCACAAAGCCCATCTGCAGCCGGGGAAAAGGAACCAGATACTGGTCACGGTACCTGTCAACCAGGTCATAGCGGGGTGCACGGGATTCCACGATATCCTCTTTCCGAAAGTCGCGGGGAATCCAGGAAAGCCTGCCTGATGGATTGGTTTTGGCAACCCCGGCTATGTCGGCCGGGTAATCCCCCTTTTCAACGGCTGCAACAAGCTCTCGAAAACTGGCCTTTCCCAGCCCCATGACAATATAATCAACAGCCGGATGGTTAAAGAAACCGGGATCATTACTGGCGTGAACACCGCCGACGACAAGGGTTGTATCCTTTTTCAGTTCCCTGATTTCCCGGCAAAGGCGCAGAACGGTCCTGGCCTCACAGGTCAGGCTGGTAAAACCGACCAGATCGGGATTAAAATCAAGCATAGTATCAGCCAGGCTCTCTCCCTGGACTTTCAGGTCGAGGATTTGAGTCTCATGTTCATCGAGATTTCCCGCCAGCGCTTCCAGAGCCAATGGCTCACCGCGAAATATCCGCTGAGTTGCCGGAAATCCAAATTTTTCCTGGGGAGCACTCCGCCCGCAATTCGGCGGATTAACGAGGAGAATTTTCATCAAAAGAAACCTGCCTTGAAATCTGTTATGGAGAACTGATGCCTGCCGCTGCTCATCGGGTGAGCAGGTTGAGGTAATAATATAAGAACTAAGCTCTTGTGTCAATGATGGAAAACAGGTGATTTGATCGCCTCCCTCAAACATAAGAAAGGAGGTAAGTGGCAGTATATGAGGGTGTAAATGAGCACGGGGGCAGGATTGCCTTTCCCTATTTGCTGCTCAACTTCCTGGTCATAGCGGTTTTCAGTTGAGTCAGTCTAACTGGGACACATTAATTCTCAAATATTAATTAACCAATTACACAATGATACGACTTGGACTTCATTGGTTAAATTTGCACCGTTTGTTAGAGTATGACTTTCTAATTGGTCAAATATTTCTTTAGCCATCGCACTTTCGATTGCTGCACCAATAAAAAAAGTATACGGCTTACAATTCCTTTTAGAAAAAGCAGTTCTAATTCTTTGCAAAGCAGAATTTGCAGTTTTCCAATGTTCATCAGCGCCTGCCGGGTCTATGCCACCTTTTAATTCCCCGAGAGCAAGATATTTTTCTGGGTTACAGTGTGCCGAATTAGCATCTCTTCCGAAAGTCATTTCATCTGGGAGACAATCAAAAAGACACAGGTCAACATTTTTCTCAACTATTGGCACGGTCAAGTTATATATTAAGATACGATCCCGCCCATTTGATATCCAATGTAATCCCTTAAGCTGTTTTTCTATATCTGGCTCATTATTATCAGGCGCTAGCCAAGTTTTGCTTTTTGAATCAAAATAGGTAAATTCCCCTCCCAGCTACAGAGAGCGTTGATATAAGTATTCTTGTGAATTTCCATTCACCCACCGCACCGGCAAGATTCCTCATGATACCGCCGAGTGCATCGCCTCTTGTGAGCAGAAATCGATAAACCAACTCATCTACGAAAGATTTTCCAGATGGTTCAAGAAAATTCTCGATTAATCCAATTATCGCCTCTTTTTTATCTTCTTCTTGTAGATGATTCTTTGCTTTTTCTGACATCCCAGCAGCGGTAAGTAATGAATTTTGTATCTCATTTAATTCCAATAGATCTTTAGCTTTTCTTACTTTTGAAGCAATAACCTTCTCACTACCGGACACATTTTTAGAAATAGATTGAGAACACATTAGCTGTCGCTCATGATATACTCTAAGTAATTGAAAAAATAATTAAAAAGGAGTATATCATGAGCGACAATATGAGAACATATA